>JBJMQK010000341.1:0-2700 GCA_045802735.1 Anaeromyxobacteraceae bacterium
AGGCGCGGGCTCCTTCACGGTCGCGCACTCGTCGCCGGCCACGACGCGGACGCACAACGAGATCGTCGTCCACTACCCGCGCGCCCTGAACGACTGCCAGGCGTGCCACCTGCCGGGGACGGAGAAGGTCCTGCCCGATCCGGCAAGGGCCGTCGCGGTGACGGTGAACGCCGGCTCCGCGCCCTGGTCCAATCAGAAGGACGACGTCCTCATGGGACCGTCCGCGGCGGCGTGCCTCTCCTGCCACCAGTCCGGCGCCGCCGGCCAGCAGGCGGTGCTCCAGAACCACGCGTTCCAGAACGGCTGGGTCCCGTCGCTCTTCGCGAACGGCCGCCAGAGCCTCCTCGACGTCGCACCCTGACCCGCTCGAACCCGGACCGACGGAGACACGCCCCATGAACCTCGATCGAATCGTCGGACTCGCGTTCGCCGCCGCGCTCGCCGCGCTCGGCGCCTGCGGGACGGCGCGCAACGTGGACCAGGCGCTCACCGCGACGACCTGCACGAGCTGCCACGGCGGCACGGACAACACGTCCGGCGCTCCTCCGAACGACCTCCACGGCCACACGGCGACGACCGAGCGCGGCGTCGGGCAGCACACCGCGCACGTGGCGGCGGGCATCGCTTGCACGACCTGCCACCCCGAGCGCACCGCGCTGAGGACGCCGGGTCACCTCGACGGCCACGTGGACGTCGCGCTCTCGGGCCTTGCGGCCGCCGGCGGTAGCGCGCCCGCGCCGACCTACGACGCGGCGACGGCGACCTGCTCCAACGTCTACTGCCACGGGGCGACGCTCCCGTCGGCCTCGCCGCGTGCCGCGCCGAAGTGGACGGCGCCGTTCGCGACCGTGCGCTGCGCGAGCTGCCACGACTTCCCGCCGACCGCGGGGGGCCACCCGCAGGCGACGGACTGCGCGACCTGCCACCCGGGCACGGTGGACGCGAACGGCGCGCTCACGCCGGGCGGTCAGCACCTGAACGGCGTCGTCGACGGCATCGCGCAGCACCCGAGCGGCTACGCCAGCCGCGCGAGCGCGGCGTTCCACGGCCCCGACGCCGTGACGTTCCTGCAGGGTCAGCTCGGCGTGCGCGATTGCAAGGCGTGCCACGGCGCGGACCTCGGCGGCGGCGTGGGCCCGTCCTGCACCGCGTGCCATGCGGCGGCGGGCTGGACGACGCCCCCGTGGCAGGCGAACTGCACCTTCTGTCACGGCACGCCGACGAAGGCGTTCGTCGCCGCCCGCGACCTGGGCAAGGCCGCGCCGCCGCAGGACGTCGGCGGCGCCAGCGCCGGGGCGAAGGTCGGCGCGCACCAGCAGCACCTCGGGAGCGCGATCGCGAGCCCGGTCGCCTGCGCGACCTGCCACACCGTCCCCGCGGCGGACGCGCCGCTCGCCCACGTGGACGGCACCGCGGCGGTCGTGGTGCTCCCCGGCGACGGCGCCTACGACCGCACGGAGCAGACGTGCGCCACCGCCTGCCATGGCGTCGGCGGCTCGCCGGCGTGGACCTCCACGGCGGCGCTCGCCTGCACGGGCTGCCACGGCGCTCCGCCGGCGACCGGCCGGCACCCCGGCAACGAGCCGAAGCACGCCTTCATGGGCGCGAACTGCGGGACCTGCCACGCGGACGTCGCGGGGGTCTTGCCGAACCTCATCGGCAAGGCGCTCCACGTGAACGGCCAGAACGACGTGCGGCTCGGGGTCGGCACGTACGACGCGGCGTCGAAGACCTGCGCGACGGCCTGCCACGGCACGCTCGTGCCGAGGGCCTGGGCCAATCCGTAGGGTTCGCGGAGCGCAATACCGGGAGCCCCCTCTCGCGCGCCTGCGCGACAGGGGGCTTCGCCGTCACTGGGGCTTCGCGACGTAGTAGCGCGAGGCGGCGCAGGCGGGGCTCGCGCCGGGCGAGCGGACGATCTCCCAGGTCCGATCCTGCTCCGTGGTCCAGTTCCACCACGGCCCGGCGTGGCCGCCGTCGTGGTGGATCACGTGACCAATCTCGTGGACGAGCTGGGCCGTCTCGAGGCAATGCGGGTCGAGCACCTGCAAGAGGATCGTCCGGTTCGAATCCCAGAAGGTGCAGCCCGAGCCGAGCGCCGTCGGGCAGGCCACCTCGCCGGAACTGAAGACGATGGCCCACTGTTCGAGCGCATCCGCGGGTGCGCTCCAGTAGGCCAGGGCGAGCGCGATCTGGCGCTCGAGGTGGGCGGCGTCGAGGTTGGGCGCGGCGCCGACGATGCACGCACCGGCGACGGTCGCGTCGCAAGCGCTCGGGCGCACTCGGGGATCCGCCGCGCCGCCACAGCCGGCGAGCAAGGCGAGGAGCGGCACGGTCGAAGGCTTCATCGACCGGACCTACCCACGAATGCCCGGCGCGTACCTTCCCAGGTCAGTCCTGACCCGCACGGGCTCGACGGGCGGTGCGCGCCCGCGCGCGATCGGTGGGGCGCGCGACCGGCCGCGCCCGCGCGCGCGGCCGGCGCGACACATTGCCGCGGAGCAGCTCGTGTCATTGTGCGCGAAAGCACCGAGCGGGGGAAAACACGCAATGCGATTTGACCCGGGGCCACGGCGAACCCGGGCAGATCGTCGCGGCGCGGCGCGGGGAGGCCGCCCTCGCGCGCCCGGCGAGGCCCGCGGAGCGCCGTTGCGCCCCGCGGCGGTACGCCCCGGCGGTCGCTCCAAGCTCGCGGAAAGG
>JBJMQK010000122.1:0-5475 GCA_045802735.1 Anaeromyxobacteraceae bacterium
TCCTGTCGGGCAGCCGCCGTCCCTCGGGCGCCGCCGCGCTCGAGATCGCCGACCCCGGGCGCCGCGTCCTCGCGCCGCTCGCCGCGATCCGCCCGGGCATGGCCGTTTTCGGCCTGCAGGGCCGCTGGTAGCGCGCCGGCGCGCACGCGTCGTCACTTCAGCACCTGCAGCAGGCTCGAGAAGTCGTCCGTCCAGACGCACGGCGCGCGGTGGCCCTCGTCGCGCGCCGCGGCGAGCTGGATCGCGGGCCGGCCGAGGAGCGCGCCGTCGCGGCTCACGAGCACCCAGTCCGAGATGCCCTCGTCGTCCTCCGGGTCGACCTCCTCGATCGTCGCCGTCCTGAGGCCGCGCTCGCCCGCGAGCCCGCGGACCACCGGCACGAGGTCGAGGAACATGTTCGAGACGTGGAACGCCAGGAGCCCGTGCGGCGCGAGGTGGCGCAGGTAGATGCCGAGCGCCTCGCGCGTGAGCAGGTGCACCGGGATGGCGTCGCCGGAGAACGCGTCCACCGCGAGCACGTCGAAGGCCCGCGCGGGCTCGCGCTCGAGCGTGAGGCGCGCGTCGCCGGGTGCGATCTCGACGCTGCCGCCCGCGTCCGACAGGAACGTGAAGTCGGCTCGAGCGATGGCGATGACCGCCGGGTCGATCTCGTAGAACCGGAAGACGTCGCCCGGCCGGGCGTAAGCGGCGAGGGTCCCCGCGCCGAGCCCGATGACGCCGACGCGCACCGGACCCGCCTCCTGGGCGGCGTGGAGCGCGCGCCCGACGCCGGAGCGCCCGGAGTAGTACGTCGTCGCCTCGCGGCGGCGCTCCGGGGCGAGCCACTGCTCTCCGTGGAGCACGGTCCCGTGGTACAGGCGCCGCACGCGGTCCTGGCCCTCCGCCGTGTCGTCGACGCGCAGCGCGCCGTAGAAGCTGCGCGTCATGCGGTGCGCCGCGCGCGCATCGCTCGCCGCGCGCGCGAGGCCGGCGCCGGCGGTGACGAGGACGAGGAGCCCCGCGATCCCGGCGCGCAGCCGGCTCGCGCGCGCGCTCGCCACCAGCGCGAGCGCGGCGCAGGCGACGAGCGCCACGGCCAGCTCGTAGTAGCCCGGCAGGACGAGCGGCGCGATCACCCCGACGGCGCAAGCGCCGGCGGCGCCGCCCGCGGCGACGCTCACGTAGAACGCGCCGAGGTGCTCGGGGGGCGGCCTCCGGCGCGCCAGCTCGCCGTGGCAGAAGGTGCAGAGCGCGACGAGCGCGGCTGCGTAGGCGGCGACGACCGCGCCCCAGGGCAGGTCGCCCTCGCCTTCGTAGAGGAGCCAGGAGATCCCGGCGAGCGCCGCGGCGGCGGCGGCGAACGCGGCGCCCGGCCGGTACCAGCGCGGCGCGTCGAAGCAGACGACGTAGGTGGCGAGGTAGAGCGTGAGCGGGACGATCCAGAGGAGCGGCACGGATGCGACGTTCTGGGTGACGTGGTTCGTGACCGCGAGCAGGACGAGCGACCCCGCCGCGGCGAGGGCGAACCAGAGCGCCCGCGCCCGGGCGCGGGGACCGCCGCTCGCCGTGCCGGCGACGGGCGCAGCGGATGGTGAAAGCGACGCGGCCTCGCCGCCCCGGTGTGCGGCGGTCCAGGCGACGGCCACCGCCACCACCACGAACACGAGATAGGCCACCGACCAGAGCGTCGCCTGCGCGCGCGTCGCGAGCCGCGGCTCGATGAGCGCGGGGTAGGCGAGGAGCGCCGCGAGCGAGGCGGCGTTCGACAGCGCGTACAGACGGTACGGGTCGCGCCCGCGCACGCGCGAGAACCAGGCCTGCGCGAGCGGGGTCGTCGTCGAGAGGAGGACGAACGGCGCGCCGACGGTGAGGGCGAGCGCGCCGAGGACGAGCAGGACCGGGCGGCCGGTGCCCGCCGCGCGCCATCCGTCGCCCGGGACGATGGGCAGCGCGGCGGTGCTCGCGAGGAGCGCGGCGGTGTGCACGGCCGCCTGGGCGCGCCCGCGCAGGCGCCGCACCGCCCAGCTGGCGTACGCGTACCCGACGAGCAGCGCCGACTGGAAGAAGACGAGGCAGGTGAGCCAGACCGACGCAGCGCCGCCGAAGCGCGGCAACAGCTCCTTCGCCGCGATCGGCTCGAGGAGGAAGAGGAGGAACGCGGAGAGGGCGATGAGGAGCGCGAACATGTGCCGGGCCGCGGGCCGTCGCGACGCCCAGGACGCTGCATAACCACGGGTGAGGGCCGCCGCGTGGCCTCGCGGGGCGGTGTCACGGCGGCGGTCAGGCGGGGTCGGAGGACGGCCATCAGTGGGGAACGCGCGCCTGCCGCGACCTCGGAGGCGCGTAGGGCAGGGTGTCGAGGCGCACGACGGGGTCCTTCGGCTCGAAGAGGGGCTGCCGCGTCCGCAGCATCATCGGCGGATCGTCGGCGTGGACCCACACGTCGAAGCCGGGCGGGTCCTTGAGCTTGGCGAGCACCTTCTCGAGCGGGCCCACCGGGGGGCGCAGCTCGATCTTGTCGGCGGCGACGCGCCGGCCGCCGACGACGATGACCTCGCGCCCGGCGAGGCGCACCTTCATCGGCCCGGCCATCGGCTTCGGGATCATGAGCACCCCGCGCAGCTCCAGCTCCTTCCCGCCGCGGAGCCGCTCGCGCAGGTTCTTCACGGCGTAGACGAGCCCCAGGCCGCCGAAGGTGCGGCCGGGGGTGACCTCGAGGTGCTCGTTCCACTCCGTGCGCTTCCCGTCCTCGACCTTCACGGCGTGCGCGTCGCCGCCGAGGAGGTCGGCGCGGTAGCTCCGCAGCACGGCACGAGGAGGCGAGCAGGGAGCGAGGACGGGCGCGCGGGCATACCCCGAGGGTAGCCACGACGGCGCCATCAGGACGCGACGATGCGGCCGTCGACGAGCCGCATCGGCTCGTTCGGCTCGGGCGGAAGCTCGAGGGCGTCCGGGCGAAGGAAGCCGCAGTGGCGCGCGATCGCGCGGTCGAGGTCGTCCTTCATGACGAGCACGGGCTCGACCGGCATCGCCGCGGCGAAGGCCGCCTCGTTCACGAGGCGCAGGTCGTCGGGCGCGGTCAATGCGACCGCGAGCCGCTCCTGCCCGCGCACGCTCACGAGCGCGAGCGGCAGCACGCGATGCTTCGCGATGAAGGCGTACGGCAGGTGCTTCAACGCCGCCTCCGAGATGGCGCGGTCGCCGATGTGGAGCGCCGGCACGCCGAGCTGCATGGAGAGCACCGCGAGCAGCTCGGCCGGGCGCACGATGCGCAGGTCGAGGAGCGCCTCGCCGAGGCGGCCCCCCCAGCGGCCCTGGTGCGCGAGCGCGGAGCGGAGCTGCTCGTCCCCCACGAGCCCGGCGTCCTTCAGCAGCTTCCCGAGTAGAGCGCGCGCCATGTGGCCTCCCACCTGCCGCCGCCGCAGGTTTCCCTACACCGTACGTTTACGCCTTCCCCGCCGCACCCGTCCATACCGGGTGCGAGGACACCCGTGCCGGGGGACCCCACGCGCCCGGAGGAGGCTTGCGCCACCGGGCGCGCCGCCGAACGTTTCCGCGGACGATGGGAGGCTCGATGAACAGGTGGCTCCTCGCAGCGCTCGCTCTCGCGTCCGCGGCAGCGTGCGGAGGCGGCTCGAACGGCGGGACGGCGGGCGGCGCACCGTCCGGCACGCTCTTCGGCACGGCGTTCACCGCGGCGGATTCGGCGTCCGCGGTGGCGGGGCCGACCTCGTGCACGTTCCCGCAGTTCGGAGGCGTGAGCGCGTCGGTCGCGGCCCTCGTCATCGGATTCGGAGATCAGGCCGGGCTCTGCGCGTCGGTGCAGCAGCCGTGCGCGCTGAAGCCGAACGGGAGGACCGTGACCCTCGTCGTCGCGCGCGCCGGGCTGCAGGCTCAGGGTCCGATCGGCCCTGCCACGTACCCGATCACGACGGGCACGCCGACGCCGGACGCGAGCGGCGTCGTCACCTTCGCGACCGCGGCCGCGACGAGGCTCGACGCGAGCTGCGGCGAGGCGCCGGGCGCGCCCGCCCCGACGGGCGGCACCGTGACCGTCACGTCCGTGTCCGGGACGTCGGTGAGGGGTACCGTCGACGTCACGTTCAGCGACGGCGGGCGCATCGGCGGCGCGTTCGACGCGCCCGTGTGCCAGGTCGCGTTCGACGTCTGCGCGCAGCAGGTCCCGGCCTGCAGCACGACGCCGACCTGCCATCCCTGAGCAGGGCCGCGGCGGCGTCGCGCCGCCGCTTCGAGCGCGCGCTGGCCTTTTCCCGCGTTCGGCGCTAGGGAAAACGGCCATGTCCGAACTCGTGAAGGTCACGCTCCCCGACGGCTCCGCCAAGGAGGCGCCGCGCGGCACCCGCATCGCCGACTTCGTCCGCGAGCAGATCGGCCCGGGGCTCGCGAAGGCCGCCTACTTCGCGAAGCTCGACGGCGAGCCCGTGGATCTCGCGCGCGGGCTCGAGCGCGACGCGAAGCTCGAGATCGTGACGACGAAGAACCCCGAGGCGCTCGAGGTCGCGCGCCACGACGCGGCGCACGTGATGGCGAGCGTGGTGCAGCGGCTCTACCCCGACACGCAGGTGACGATCGGCCCGGCCATCGACGGCGGCTTCTACTACGACTTCGCCCGCGAGAAGCCCTTCACCCCCGAGGACCTCGAGAAGATCGAGAAGGCCATCGCCGAGGAGATCAAGGCCGATCACCCGTTCGTGCGCGAGGAGGTCTCGATGGAGGCCGCCCTCGAGCTTTTCCGCTCGAAGGGCGAGAAGTTCAAGGTCGAGATCGTCGAGGACATCGCGCGCAAGGGCGCGAAGACGCTCACGCTGTACAGGCACGGCGGCTGGGTCGACTTCTGCCTCGGCCCCCACGGCCCGTCCACCGGCCGGCTCGGCGCGGTGAAGCTCATGAACGTCGCCGGCGCGTACTGGCGCGGCGATCCGAAGAACCCGATGCTGCAGCGCATCTACGGCACGCAGTTCTTCGACAAGAAGCAGCTCGAGGAGCACCTCGCGAGGCTCGAGGAGGCGCGGAAGCGCGACCACCGGAAGCTCGGCCCGGCGCTGGGGCTCTTCGCGTTCCACGAGTACGCGCCCGGCGCCGCGTTCTGGCTGCCGCACGGCACCATCCTGTTCAACGTCCTCAAGGACGCGATGAACCGGCTCGTGACGAAGAACGGCTACCAGGAGGTGAAGACGCCGCTCCTCTTCAACAAGCGGCTGTGGGAGACCTCCGGCCACTGGGGCAAGTACCGCGAGAACATGTTCCTCGTGCTCGACAGCGAGGCCGATCCGAGCCTGCCCGAGGACGAGCGCTTCACGCAGTCGTTGAAGCCGATGAACTGCCCGTCGCACCACCTCATCTACAGGATGGGGAAGCGCAGCTACCGCGAGCTGCCGCTCCGCTACTTCACGACCGACGTCCTCCACCGCAACGAGGCGTCCGGGTCGCTCGGCGGCCTCACGCGCGTGCGCCAGTTCCAGCAGGACGACTCCC
>JBJMQK010000138.1:0-2778 GCA_045802735.1 Anaeromyxobacteraceae bacterium
CGACTCGACGTCGGTGTCGATCTTGTCCGTCGAGATCGAGCAGATGATCTCGTCGGCCTCGACCCAGTCGCCGGGCTGCTTCCTCCACTCGACGACGGTGCCCTCGGCCACCGACACGCCCATCTGCGGCATCGTCACGTCGACGAGCGTCTCAGTATGCGGCGAGCTCACGGCACGCCTCCCTCACGTCGTCGACCTGCGGGAGCACGGCCTGCTCGAGCGTCGGCGAGAACGGGATCGGCACGTCGGGCGTCGCCACCCGCACGACCGGCCCGTCGAGGTCCTCCCAGCCCTTCTCGGCGATCAGCGCCGCCACCTGGGCGCCCGCCGCGCAGGTCTGGTTGGCCTCGTCGACGATCACGACCTTCGAGCACTTGCGCACCGAGGCGAGGATCGCCTCCTCGTCCAGCGGGCAGAGCGAGCGCAGGTCGAGCACCTCGACCGAAGCGCCGTCGAGGTCGTCGGTCGCCTCGAGCGCCGTGTGGACCATCGCGCCGTAGGCGATCACCACCAGGTCGGTCCCCTCGCGTGCGACGCGCGCGGTGAACGGGGTGTCGTAGCGGCCCTCGGGCACCTCGCCCTTGACCCGGCGGTAGAGGTGCTTGTGCTCCATGAACAACACCGGGTTCGGGTCGCGCACGGCGCCGATCAGCAGGCCCTTGGCGTCCTCGGCGGTCGACGGCGCGACGACCTTGAGCCCGGGCGAGTGCAGGAACCACGCCTCCGGGTTCTGGGAATGGAACGGGCCGCCGGAGAAGCCGCCGCCGCTCGGCAGCCGGACGGTGATGTTCACCGACAGGCCCTGGCGGTAGTACATCTTTCCGGCGACGTTGACGAGCTGGTCGAAGCCGCAGGAGATGAAGTCCGAGAACTGCATCTCGGCGATCGGCCGCAGGCCCTCGACCGAGGCGCCGATCGCGGTGCCGATGATCCCCGACTCGGCCAGCGGCGTGTCGATGACGCGCGATGGCCCGAACTCCTCGAAGAAGCCGTCGGTGACCTTGAAGGCGCCGCCGAAGACGCCGATGTCCTCGCCCATCACGAACACGCGCTCGTCGGCGCGCATCTCCTCGCGCATGCCGTCGGAGATCGCCTGCAGGTAGGTCATGGTGGGCATCAGGAGGCCTCCGGCCGGAACCCGCTCCAGGGGCCATTGCCGTCCTCGAGCAGCGCGGGCTCGTCGGCGAACACGCGCTCGGTGGCGGAGGCGCCGTCGGGCATCGGCGACTGCAGCGCCTCCTCGACGGCGGCCTCGATCTCGGCGGTCACCTCCTCGCGCAGCGCCGCGACGTCGACCCCGAGCGCCTGCAGCCGGCGGTCTTGGCGGTCGATCGGGTCCTTGGCCTTCCACTCCTCGATCTTGGCCTTGGGGACGTACTTCATGTCGTCGTGCGCGGCGTGCCCGTGCATGCGCATGGTCACGGCCTCGATCAGTGTCGGGCCGCCGCCGCCAACCGCGCGCTCGCGCGCCTGGCGGACGGCCTCGAACATCGCCTCGCAGTCGTTGCCGTCGGCCTTGACGCCCGGGAAGCCGTAGGCGGCGGCGCGCTCGACCGGGTCGACCGCGAACTGTTGGTCGAGCGGCGTCGAGTACGCGTACTGGTTGTTCTCGAGCACGAACACGATCGGCAGCCTCTGCACGCCGGCCCAGTTCATGGCTTCGTGGAAGTCGCCGCGGGAGGTCGATCCGTCGCCGAACCACGTCAGCGCGCAGCGTTGCTCGCCGCGCAGCTTGAACGCCATCGCCAGGCCGGTGGCGATCATCATCATGTCGGGCAGCATCGAGACCATGCCGACGCAGCCGAGCGTGCGGTCGCCGAAGTGGACGTTGCCGTCGCGCCCGCCGGTGATGCCGTCCGCGCGGCCCATGTACTGGGCGAAGATGCGCGCCGGTGTGACGCCGCGGATGACGTGGGCGGCGAGGTCGCGGTGCAGGATGCAGAGCCGGTCGTGGCCGTGCATCGCCCACGCCGCGCCCGCGCTGACCGCCTCCTGGCCGAAGCCGTCATAGAACGAGCCGGGGACCTTGCCCTGGCGGTAGAGCATCATCGCGCGCTGCTCGATGCCGCGCATCGCCAGCATCGCGCGCATCAGGCCGACCCGGTCCTCCAGGGTCAGGTGCTGGGTGACGTCGGCCGGTACGTCGGCCGGCTCGGTTTCGGTCGCCATGGGGCGGGTGTTCTCCTCGTGGTGTTGGGCGCGCGGGATCGCCGCCGTCGCCTCGTTCTCGCTCGCCCGGGATCTCCGCGACGAGTCGTTGGCAAGGGTAACGACCCGGCGTGCGCCGGTCGCTACGGTCCAGACGATGGGGGAGGACAAGGTCACGCCGAACGTCGAACGGCTCTGGCCCGCGCGCCTGCGCTGGCGGATGCGCGGGGCGTGGATGTGGCCGACGTTCCTCGCCCTCACGCTCGTCGACGGGGTGCTGCTCCAGGCACTGCCGCCCTACGGGTCAGGTCCGGGCGGCCTCTTGCCCGGGATCCTGCTCGCCGGCTTCGCGAACCTGGCGCTCGTGGCTGTGGTCGCGCCGCTCGCGGGCCGGCCGCTCGTGCGCGCGCGCCGGCCCGACCTGCCGCGGCTGATCGCCGACGACTACTCGGGGACGGCGCTCATGTGCGCGCTGTGCCTGGCGATCGCCGTGGCGGGCGTCGCGCATCGGCCGGGAGTCACGCGGGACGAGCGCGACCGCCGCGCGGTGTTCGTCGCGCTGCACGACTACGTGCGCGCGCACGCGGCCGCTTACATGGGAGCGCTGGACCGGGCGGACGCGCGGCGGCT
>JBJMQK010000245.1:0-3122 GCA_045802735.1 Anaeromyxobacteraceae bacterium
AGCTCACGCGGGTCCAGCTCCCGAAGACGCTCGAGGCCTTCAAGGCGCGGGCAGAGCAGGAGGGCAAGTAGCAGCAGCCCGGAAAAGGGGCGAGGTCTGCCCGCACCTTGGGCGACGCCGACCCGAGCGCAGCGCGTCACCCCCCGCAGGCCGTGGCGCTTTCCTGCCACACCCGCGGGAGGGGCGTGCCCGCCTCGACTCGTCCGGCCGGATGGCGCACCGCGCGGCGGCGGCGGGGCCGCACGCTCGACTCATCGTGATGACGGGCACTTCGCGGCGCGCTAGCGGGATCGCTCCGGAGCCGCTAAATGGAAGGAGCGCGGCGGCGCGCCGCGCGGTACGGAACGCCGGTTGCAAGTGAACCCGGAGCGTGAAGGGCCGACGAAGCGCCATGCTGGACGCCTTCATCATCGAGGAGATCAAGCGGCGAGACCGCGAGCAGACCCGCGACGACCGTCCCGTCGTCGAGCTGCCCGTCCCGCAGCCGATCGGCCCCGCGCATCGCGACGACGGGCCTCAGGACCCGGATCGCGGGCGCGGCGGTGGCGTCGTCATCATCGACTACACCGAGTAGCGCCCCAGGGCTGTGCAGCGGTCACTCCGCGAGCGCCCGCGTTCGAGCGCGATCCTGCTCTTGCACCCGCCGAAAAACCGTTGACGCACGGAGAGCGCCCGAGCAGAGTCCGGGCCCCCCCCAACGTGCCCTTTTCGACGCTCAGGAGAGCGAGAGCCATGACCGAGATCATCAACGTCAGCGCGCGCGAGATCCTCGATTCCCGCGGCAATCCGACCGTCGAGGTGGAGGTCGCCGTGGCGTCGGGCGACGTGGGGCGCGCGGCGGTGCCCTCCGGCGCCTCGACGGGCGAGCACGAGGCCGTCGAGCTGCGCGACGGCGACAAGGGGCGCTACCTCGGCAAGGGCGTCCGCAAGGCCGTGGCGAACGTCGTGGACGTGCTCGCGCCGGCGGTGGTCGGCATGGACGCGTCCGACCAGGCCGCGCTCGACGCGCGCATGATCGCGCTCGACGGCACGCCCAACAAGGGCAAGCTCGGCGCGAACGCGGTGCTCGGCGTGTCGCTCGCGGCGGCGAAGGCGGCGGCGAAGGCGCACGAGCTGCCGCTCTATCGCTACGTCGGCGGCGCGGGCGCGCGCACGTTGCCGGTGCCGCTCATGAACATCCTCAACGGCGGCGCGCACGCCGACTCGAACGTCGACATCCAGGAGTTCATGGTGGTGCCGCTCGGCGCGCCGACGTTCGCCGAGGCGCTGCGCTACGGCGCCGAGATCTTCCACGCGCTCAAGAAGGTGCTGAAGGCGCGCGGCGCCTCGACCGGCGTCGGCGACGAGGGCGGCTACGCGCCGAGCCTCCCGTCGAACGAGGAGGCGCTCAAGGTCATCCTCGAGGCGATCACGAACGCCGGGCTGAAGGTCGGCGAGCAGGTGGCGCTCGCGCTCGACTGCGCGTCGTCCGAGTTCTACGACAAGGGCGGCAGCGGCAAGTACAAGCTGAAGGGCGAGGGGAAGGAGTTCGACGGCAAGGGGCTCGTCGAGTACTACGCCGAGCTCTGCCGGAAGTACCCGATCGTCTCCATCGAGGACGGCTGCGACGAGAACGACTGGGCCACCTGGAAGCTCCTCACCGAGAAGCTCGGCGGGAAGATCCAGCTCATCGGCGACGACCTCTTCGTCACGAACGTCGAGCGGCTCGGCAAGGGCATCAAGGACGGCATCGCGAACTCGATCCTGGTGAAGGTTAACCAGATCGGGTCGCTCACCGAGACGCTCGACGCCGTCCGCATGGCGCACCGCGCCGGCTACACGAGCGTCATGAGCCACCGCTCGGGCGAGACGGAGGACACGACGATCGCCGACCTCTCTGTCGCCTGCGACTGCGGGCAGATCAAGACCGGCTCGGCCTCGCGCACCGACCGCGTCGCGAAGTACAACCAGCTCCTCCGCATCGAGGAGGACCTCGGGAAGGCCGCGCGCTACGCGGGCCGGAGCGCCTTCGCGGCGCTGCGCTAGACGGCGCGGTGGTTCGTTTGACACCACCCTCGACCGCCGCTTAGCTTCCACCCCCTCACCCCAGGAGATCGAATGCGCGCCGAATGGATCGCCAAGCGCCGTGGCCAGCCGAACGTCACGCAGCTCCACTACGCCCGGCAGGGTGTCGCGACGGAGGAGATGGTGCACGTCGCGAAGCGCGAGCGCCTCCCCGTCGAGAAGGTCCGCGACGAGGTGGCCCGCGGGCGCATGATCATCCCGGCGAACGTGAACCACCCCGAGCTCGAGCCGATGGCCATCGGCGTCGCCGCGACCTGCAAGATCAACGCGAACATCGGCAACAGCGCCGTGACGAGCGAGATCGGCGCCGAGCTGGAGAAGCTCCGCATCTCGATCAAGTACGGCGCCGACACGGTGATGGACCTCTCCACCGGCGGTGACATCCCGCAGATCCGCGAGGCCATCCTGCGCCACTCGCCGCTCCCCATCGGCACCGTGCCGATCTACGAGTGCCTCACGCACGTGAAGGACGTGCAGGACCTCACCCCGAAGCTCCTGCTCGAGATCATCGAGGCGCAGGCCGAGCAGGGCGTCGACTACATGACGATCCACGCGGGGCTGCTCAAGGACTTCATCGCGCTCGCGGCGCACCGCGTCACCGGCATCGTGTCGCGCGGCGGCGCGCTCATGGCGCAGTGGATGCTCTCGCACCGGGCCGAGAACCCGCTCTACACGCACTTCGACGCGATCTGCGAGATCTTCAAGAAGTACGACGTGACCTTCTCGCTCGGGGACGGGCTGCGCCCGGGCTGCCTCGCGGACGCCAACGACAAGGCGCAGTTCTCCGAACTCAAGACGCTCGGCGAACTGACGAAGAAGGCGTGGGAGATGGGGTGTCAGGTGATGATCGAGGGGCCGGGGCACATCCCGATGCACCTGGTGAAGATGAACGTGGAGAAGGAGCGCGAGCTGTGCCACGACGCGCCCTTCTACGTGCTGGGGCCGCTGGTCACGGACATCGCGCCGGGCTACGACCACATCACGTCGGCGATCGGGGCGGCTCTGGCGGCGGAGGCGGGCGCGGCGATGCTGTGCTACGTGACGCCGAAGGAGCACCT
>JBJMQK010000286.1:0-4537 GCA_045802735.1 Anaeromyxobacteraceae bacterium
TCGCCTGGCCCACGATGAAGAGGGCCCGCGCGCTGTGCTGGATGTAGCGCGGGGAGAGGAGCTGTCGGCGCAAGAGTTCCATGATCACGGGCGCCTTGGCGCGATCGAACCGTCCGGGGTCGCCGCGCCGGTCCAGCTCGGCAAAGAACTCGGCGGTCCACTCATTGTGATACTCCCAGACTTTCGTGAAGAGCGCGTGCCCGAAGCGCGTCCCCGCCTTCACGGGCTCGGCGGCCTTTCCGAGCACCACGCCGTCCTCCGTGAGGGCCGGCCGCAGGAGGTGTCCATCCTTCGTGACCGCCGCCTCGTGGTGCACGAGCGCCCAGAGCCACGACACGTTGATACGGTAGGTCGCGAGATCGTTCATGAACCTCAGCTTCAGCTCGTAGTCGTCGATCGCCGCCGCGAAGTTGCCGTTCAGGATCTGGAACCCGTAGTTCCCTGCCATGTAGAACGCGTGCTGGATGTGCTCGATCGTCACGTCTCCCTGCGGCACGCCGTAGATCGCGTCCCATCGCTCCTGCGACAGCAACCTCTCCGGCGTGTCGAGGCTCTCCTTCGGTAGGACGAGCGGCACGATCCGCCCCTGCGCGTCCACGACGCCGCGCGACGCGAGCAGGCTCCGCTCGGCATCCGAGAGTCCGCTCTTCGCCGCCGGCACTGGCTTCCCCTTGACGTCCGTCGTCGAGAGCGGCGCGTCGAGGATCGCCTGCAGCGCCCCCACGTCCGCCTGCAGCGGCGCATTGCCGGCGGCGACGTACTCCGCCTCCGGGCTCGCGACCCAGCTCTGCCGGTACGCGTCGTAGAGGCGCCCCTTCACCTTGCCCGCGAGGATGTCAGCGAGCGTTGGCCGCGCAGCCGCCCCGAGCGGTGCGTCGGGCACGAACATGAGCCCCAGGAGCCGCTCGCGCAGCTTGTCGACCACCATCGCGCGGATCGCGAGCGGGTTATATTGCGCGCGGCCGTACACATCCCCCTTCTGGTAGATCATGACCGCCGCCATCCCCCCAATGGGCGCGGCGTGAGAGAACTCTCGGTCGGCACCGAGGCCCCCCATGAGCATGAGGAGCGCGTTGTAGCGCTGGTAGGCGATCATGTTCGGCGTCGCCATCCCGATCGTCTGCGGGTCCGGGAAGATCCCCTTCGGATCGTCCTTCCACATCTCGATCAGGCTGCCGAGGTAGTCCCAGCGCCCGACGTTCGTCCCGAGCAGCCGCCGCCGGAGCGTCCACATGATCGCGGGCAGCTGCCGCCCCGCGTTCCCCTCCTCGTACAGCATCTTCACCTTGAGCGTCCCGACGGCGACGCCCATGAGCCCCTCGAGCCGCGAGAGCAGCCGCTCGACGATGAGCGCCTCGCGCGGCGTCTGCAGCTTCGGGATGTAGAAGTAGACGCCGCTCCCGGCCTTCGTGAGCGCGTCGTAGTTGTTGAGCGCCCACAGCGTCGTGACCGCGACGATCCCGGGCACCGGCTTCCCGTCCACCGTGATGTGGTCGTACCGGATGTGAATCGAGGGCGGCCGCGCGAGGCGCGTCGGCCACCGCTCCGGTGGCTTCGCGATGGAGTACGACCGCGTCTTTCCCTTCTTCGTCACCTCGTACGGCTTCCCGTTCCAGCGCCCCTCCGCGATCTCCTTCGCGTTCTGGAGCGCCGCGAAGACGCCGACCGGCTCGTTCGACGGCGTGCCGTCGGGCTGGAAGTGCGGCGGCGACGCGTCCTCGAAGTCCGGCATGTTCATCGGCGCGGGGCTGTTGAGCGCGTTGAACGCCATGTCGAGCGGGTGCCACGGCCCGGTGAGCTCGAGCCCCGGGTTCCGCGACGGGTGAACGTGCGCCGGGATGGGCACCTCGTCGTTGAGGCGCCAGCGCTGCGGCGTGTCGCGGCCGACGAAGTTGTCGCAGAGCCCCTGCACGATCTCGCGGAAGGTCCACGGCCGCCCGCTCACCGGGTCCTCGATGCGCTCGTCCCAGCTCGCCCAGGCGTACTTCTTCCGCACCGGCTCCGGCGACGCGAGGATCTCGCGCCGCGCCGCGAGGGCCGTCGCGATCGCCGGGTCGAGCTCGCGAGTCAGCGTCGCGATCGTCGCGTCGACGTCGAGCTCGCGCCCGTTGACCCGCTTCGTCCCGAACAGGTCGGGAAAGTGCTTCAGGATCTCCTCACGGACCATGACTTTTTCCTCCGGCGAGCGTGTGGGCGAGCGTGTTCGCAAATCTAGCGGCGCCCGTCCACGGGCGCTTAAGGAGGGCACATGCGACTCATCACCGCACTCTCCCTGGCCGCTCCCCTGCTCGCCGCCGCCCCGGCGCTCGCCCGCGAGCGCGCCGAGGTCCCGGAGAAGTATCGCTGGAACCTCGCCGACCTGTACCCGTCCGACGCCGCCTGGGCGAAGGGCCGCGACGCGGTGCGCGCCCGCATCCCCACGCTCGCCGCGTACCGCGGCCACCTCGGCGACTCGCCCGAGGCGCTGTTCCGCGCGCTCGACGCGCTCTTCGGCACGCAGCTCGACCTCTCGCGCGTGGCCGTCTACGCCGAGGCGCGCTCCGACGAGGACACGCGCGCCGCCGCTCCGCGCGAGCTGCGCCAGAGCGCCGAGCAGCTCCAGGTCGACCTGGCGGCCGCGACGGCGTGGGTCCGGCCGGAGCTCCTCCGCCTCGACGCCGCAAAGGTGCGCACGTTCCTCGAGAAGGAGCCGCGCCTCGCCCCGTACCGCTTCTTCCTCGACGACACGCTGCGCTGGAAGCCGCACACGCTCGCCGCGCCCGAGGAGAAGCTCGTCGCCGAGGCGGAGGGCGTCGCGCAGGGCGCGGGCACGGCCTACGGCATCCTCAAGGACGCCGACGTCCCCTGGCCCGTGGTGAAGCTCACGACGGGTGAAGCGCGCATGGATCCCTCCGCGTTCACGCTTCACCGTGCGTCGAAGGTGCGAGAGGACCGCGACAAGGCGTTCGACGCCTTCCTCGGCACGCTGCGCACGTTCCAGGGCACGATGGGCGCGACGCTGTACGCGCACGTGAAGGGCCACCTCTTCACGAAGACCGCCCGCGGCTTCGGCTCCTCGCTCGAGTCGGCGCTCTTCACCGACAACATCCCCACGGCGGTGTACCGGCAGCTCCTCACCGACGTGCACGCGAGCTTCCCGACCTTCCACCGCGCGCTGGCGCTCCGCAAGCGCATGCTCGGCCTCGACGTGCTGCGCTACCAGGATCTGTACGCGCCGGCGGTCGCCAAGGTGGACATGCGCTTCGAGCCCGACGAGGCGCGCGCGCTGACGCTCGACGCCGTCGCGCCGCTCGGGCCCGCCTACGTCAATGCGCTGCGGAAGGGATTCGAGAGCCGCTGGACCGACTACCTGCCGACGACCGGAAAGCGCGCCGGCGCGTACTCGACCGGCGTCTACGGCGTGCACCCCTACCAGCTCCTCAACTTCAACGGCCTCTACCTCGATCTCTCGACGCTCGCGCACGAGTCGGGGCACTCGATGCACACCTATCTCGCGGCGGAGAAGCAGCCCTACCCGACGTCCGACTACCCGATCTTCGTCGCCGAGGTCGCCTCGACCTTCAACGAGAACCTGCTCGTCCACCACATGCTCGGGCGCGCGAAGGACGACGCGACGCGCCTGTTCCTCCTCGCGACGCAGCTCGACAACCTGCGCCAGACGCTCTTCCGCCAGACGCAGTTCGCGGAGTTCGAGCTCGCCGCGCACGAGCTGGCCGAGAAGGGCGAGACGCTCACCGGAGAGAACCTCTCGGCGCTCTACCTCAAGATCACCCGCGAGTACTACGGGCACGACAAGGGCGTGTGCCGCGTGGACGATTCGGTCGCGAGCGAGTGGGCGATGATCCCGCACTTCTACCGGAACTTCTACGTGTACCAGTACGCGACGAGCCTCGTCGCCTCGACCTCGCTCGCGCGCGGCGTGCGCGAGGAGGCGGCGCGCGGCGAGACCAGGCGGCGCGACGCGTACCTGCGCATGCTCGCGTCCGGCGGCTCGAAGTACCCGATCGACCTCCTCCGCGAGGCGGGCGTGGACATGACGACGCCGGCGCCGTTCAAGGCGGCGATGGCCGAGATGAACGCGACGATGGACGAGATCGAGACGCTCCTGCAGAAGCAGGCGCGGGCGCGCTGAGCGGCGCCGATCGATCGCGGCGAGGACGCGCCCGCGTACATGACGACGTTGCAGTTTCAGATCGCGCGCGCGTCGAGATCGCCCTTGGCGTGTCCCGGTGGGATCTCACCCGCGCCGGTCGTCGTCTTCAGGTGCGTGTTCGTGTCCGGCTCCGCCCGGGAGCCGCCGCGGCACGGCTCAGGTCGGCACGCCCATGCGCGGAAGGATCCAGCGCTGGAGTGCGACCCAGCCCGACAACAGCAGTAACACGACGAGGAGGTCGTTCATCACTCGTGGGAGCCAGGATGCCATCCGAAGGTTCGGGCCGCGCTCCGTTCACCCCACCGGCCCGTCGAAGGTCACGCTCCTGAAGCCCGCCTGCGTGAGGAGCGCACGGATCGCCCGCTCCGCCGCGCGCTGCGCCCG
>JBJMQK010000358.1:0-2680 GCA_045802735.1 Anaeromyxobacteraceae bacterium
CGGCGGCGGCGCGCCGCGAGGAGCCCACCGCGGAGCGGCTCGGGGCCGAGCTGCACCTCGCGCGGGCGGCGCAGGACGGACCGCGCGCAGCGGCGCTCCTCGCCGAGGCGGCGCTCGCGGAGCCCGACGCCGCGCGCGCCGCGGCGCTCCTCGCCGAGCGCGCGGCGCTGCTCGCGGTGCACGATCCCGCCGCCGCGCTGGAAGCCGCGCGCGAGGCCGCGCGGCGCGCGCCTCGAGACCCGGGCGCGGTGGACCTGTGGGCGGAGCTCGCGGCCGCCGCGGCAGAACCCGGCGAGGCCGCGCAGGCGCTCCTCGCCTCCGCGCGCCTGGCGCACGGCGCTGGCGGCACGGACGGGCCGACGCGCCTGGCCGAGGCGGGCGCGGCGGCGCTCGCGATCGGGCTCGCGGCGGAGGGCGAGGCCGCCATCGAGGAGGCCCTCCGCGCCGGGCTCGAGCGCGAGGCGGCGCGCGACGCGCTCGCGGCGCTCGCGGCGACGGCCGCCCGGCGCGGCGACGCCGCTGCGGAGCGCGCGGCGCTCTTGCGGCTCGCGCCGCTCCTCCCCACCGGCGCGAAGCCGCGCGCCCTGCTGCGGCTCGCCGCGCTCGCCGCGGCGGCAGGTGACGCGGCGGCGGCGCGCGACGCCGCCGAGCGCGCGCGCCTCCTCGCCCCCCGCGACCCGGAGGCGATCGAGGCCGCGCGCGCCGCCGCCCTGGCGCAGGGGGACCTCGCCGCCGTCGCAGAGCGGCTCGCCGACCTCGCCGCAGCGGACCCGGCGAGCGCCGGCGTGCGGCTCCTCGAGCGCGCGCGCCTCCTCGCCGGTCTGCCGGGGCGCGAGGTCGAGGCAGACGACGCCTATGGCGAGGCGCTGGCGCGGCTCCCCGCCGATGCCGCGCTCTCTGCCGAGCACGCGCGGCTGCGCGAGGGCTCGCCCGCGCTCGACGACCGCGCGTGGAGCGGGCCGCTCGAGGCCTACGCGCTCCGCGCCGGCGACGCGCGCGCCGCGGCCGAGGCGCTGCGCGAGGGAGCCCGGCTCGCGCTCGCGCAGGGCGACGCCGGCGCGGCGCTGCGCTGCGCGCGGGCCGCGTTCGCGCGCACCGAGGACGACCCCGCGTTCGCCGGGACGCTCCTCGGCCGGCTGCTGTACCTCCAGGGCTCGGCGTCGGAGGCGCGCGCCCACCTCGCGCGGCTCCTCGCCGCGGGGTTCCCCGGCGCGTCGCGGGCGGAGGCCGACCTCCTCGCGCGCGGGCTCGCGGAGCTGGCCGCCGAGGCGGGCGACGCCGGCCTGGCGCGCGCTGCGCTCGACGCGGTCCTCGCCGCGCGCCCGCACGACACGGCGGCGGCGCTGCGCCGCTTCGCGCTCGACCCGGACCGCGCGCGCGCCGTCCGCGAGCTCGCCGAGGCGGCCGGTGCGACGCGACGCGCGAAGGCGCGCGCCGAGGCGCTCGCCACCGCGGCCGTGGCCGCCGCGAAGGAGCTGCGCGACACGCCGCTCTCGGACGCGCTCCTGCAGCGCGCGCGCGTGGCGGCGAGCGGGCTGCCGCTCGCGATGGCACACGTCGACGAGGCGAAGGCGGCGATCGAGGCGCGGAGCTCCGTTCGCCCTGAGCGTAGCGAAGCGGAGTCGAAGGGCGAAGGCGCGACCGCGACCGCGACCCCCGTTCGCGCTGCGCGGAGCGAAGCGGAGTCGAAGGGCGGAGGCTCGGCCCCGACCCCTCCCACCAGCGGCGACAAGGCCGCCCTGGCCGCCGCGGTGCGTCGCGTCGAGGAGGCCGCGCCGGAGGGGCGGCGCGCTGCCCTCGAGCACGGCGCGGATCTCGCGGAGCGCCTCGGCGACCGCGGACCCGGGGCCGCCGAGATGCTCGAGTCGCTCGCGGCCGAGCGCCTGGGGCGCGAGCCGGGCGCAGCAGCGACCGACGAGCTGGTCCACCGCGCGCTCGACGCGCTCGTGCGCGTCGGCGAGAACGCCCGCGCGACGGCCCTCATCGCGCGCGCCGCCCGCGCCGCGACCGGGCCCGCCCGCGCGGCATGGCTCGTGCGGCTCGTCGACGCCGCGGTGGCGCGCGGCGATCGTCAGGCGGCGCGCGCCGCGCGCGAGGAGGCGCTGGCGGCCGACCCGGGGCTCGCCGACATCCGGGCCGCTCACCTCGCCGACCTCGAGGACGGCGGCGACGACGCGATCCTCGCGCGCGGGCTCGAGGCCGCGCTGGAGGCGCCCGGCGCAGACCGCGCCGCGCTGGCGATGCGCCTCGCGCGAGCGCGCGCGCGCTCAGGCGACGACCGCGGCGCGGAGCTGGCGCTGCATGACGTGCTCGAGCACGGGCCGTCCACCCCGGGCTGGGACGACGCCGCCGCGGAGCTGGCGAGGCGCCTCGCGCGCCGCGGGGACGTGACGGAGCTGGCGCGCGTGGCCCTCGCCCGCGCCGAGGCGACGGTGTTGCCCGAGGCGCGCGCCGCGGCGTTCCTCGCCGCCGCGGGCGTGTTCGAGCGCGCCGGCGACCTCGCCGCCGCGCGCGCCGCCGCCGAGCAGGCGGGCGACGCCGAGCCCGACGCCCCCGCGCCGTGGGAGGCGCTCGCGCGCATCCGGCTCGCCGAGGGCGACGCGGCCGGCGCCGCGCGCGCTTCGCTCGCCGTCGCGATCCGGGCGGACGGCGCGCGCGCCGCGGCGGCGTCGCTCGAGGC
>JBJMQK010000437.1:0-2790 GCA_045802735.1 Anaeromyxobacteraceae bacterium
TCGGTCGGGACCAGGCGGACGAGGATGAACGTCGTGCCGTCGTCGTCGCGGCAGGTGAGCCGTCCGCGCCCGTGACGGTGCCGCCCGCGCTGCTCCACGTCGGCCGCGCGGACGAGCAACCGCACCTCGGCGAGGTGGCCCGTCTCGAGATCGAGCTTGCCGATGTCGATGCGGCCGGCGCCCTCGAGGTCGAGGTCGAAGCGGAAGGCCACGTCGTGGCGGACGGCGTTGCCCGCCAGGCAACGCGCACCGTCGTCGGGGCGCCCCGGTGCGTCGTCGTGGAACGCGATCACGCGCGCCACGTCGAAGCGCACGAGGTCGAAGTCGTCGCCCCGCCCGCCTTGCCGGTCGATGGCGATCGAGACCGGAGCCGTCCCACCGTCGCCCGTACCGCCGCTTCCGTTCCCGCCGCTCCCGCCCCCTTGTCCGCTCGCCGGCGCCGAGCCGTCGTTCGGTCCGGACGGGCCGCCGCACGCCGAGCCGAACACGAGAGCTGCGATCCCGACCACGACTGCGCTGCGCATGCCCATGGTGAGCCCCCCTCTTTTGGAGGACGCTGCCCACGGCGAGGTGACAATGCGCGCACCGTCGTCCGCAGTGCTCCCGCCTGCCCGGGCGCCACGCGAGGACCCGTCCACGCGCTGCGCGGGTCAACTCTCGTCGTCGCCGCAGATCTCCGCGAGGAGGGCGTCGCGGCGGCGCACGAGGAACCTCCCCGCCACGGGGAGCGTCGCGCGCCACGCCCACCACGCACCCGCCGCGAGCAGCGCCCACGCGGCCGAGGCGATCCACCCCATCTCGAGCCACAGCGCGAGGAAGATCGGGCAGGCGAACACGAACGCCACCCCCGAGAAGAGCCCCATCCCGGCGAGCGCCGAGAGCTGAGGGAGCCCTCCGCGGCGCTGCACGCCGAACGCCGCCGCCTTCGGGTTCGCGATGCTGACCGCGTTTCCCACGCCGTAGAAGATCGGGCCCATGCCCGCGTGGAGCGCGCAGGCCCCGGCGACGGCCCACGCCGCAGGCGCGCCCGCCACCGCGCACCAGGCGAGGCCGCTCGCCGCGAACACGCCGGCCGAGAGCACCGCCGCGGCCGCGTTCTTCGCGGCCAGGACGCGCTCGGGCGCGAGCGGGGCGAGGAAGAGCGTGCGCGCGCCGCCCCGGTCCCATCCGAACGCGTTGAGCCAGAACACCTGCAGCGCGAGGTGCGCGTAGGCGGCGAGCGCGAAGAGCGGGAGGGCGCGGACGATGGCGTTCGGGTGCGCTGCGAGCCGCGGCCCCGCGCGCCAGGCGATGAACGCCGCGAGCGCCGGGACGACGACGAACGAGATGCGCGCGAGCGGATGGCGCGCGACGTAGCGCAGCTCCTTCTCGAGGAGCGGGCCGACGCGCTCGGGCCAGGCGCGCGGCGCGCGCCGGTGCGCGGAGGAGCCGCCGGAGGTCTCGCCGCCGGAGCGCGCGGTGGCGAGCGCGACGCGGTAGGCGAGGGCGACCGTGACCGCGATGCTCGCCGCGAGGGCGAGCGCCCACGGGAGGGCGCCGCCGACGTCCCGCGCATAGAGGCTCCGCGCCGCCTCGCTGGCGAGCGCGGGCGGGAAGAACACCCAGCGCCCGGCGCGGAAGAGCTGCGCGACCGCCCAGGGCATGCGCCGGCCCGCGGTCCCGAGCGCGGCGAGGCCGACCCAGCCGAGCACGCCGACGAGGATCGCGACCTCGCGGAACCACCTGCTCCGCGAGAACCGCGCGAGCACCTCTTGCAAGAGCGTCACGAGGGCGACCGTCGCGGCGGCGAAGAGCACCAGCACCGCCGCGAAGGCGAGGAGCCACACCCCGGGGCGCGCCCAGGCGGCCCCGGCGAGGGCGCCGAGGAGCGCGAGGGACATCGTGAGCGCCAGCGGATCGGCCGCCATCGCGGCGACGACGGCCGCGACGTAGAGCCGCCCCGGCGGCACCGGGTAGACGAGGAGGCGCCGCAGGTCGAGGACGTCGCGCTCGTTCACGGTCAGCGAGAGGGCCGTCCAGGCGACCCACAGCCCGAAGAAGATCCCGCCCAGCGTCGCCGTGACCTGCAGCCCGGCCACGCCGACGGCGGCGCGGTAGCTCCCGGCGCCGATGGCCGCCGCCGCGGCGAGGCCGCCCACGCCGGCGACCACGAACCCGATCCCCTGGGCGATGCCCTCGGCGAGCCCGCGCCGTCCGCGCAGCCGGTGCCAGAAGAGCAGGAGCCGCAGCTCGGCGACGGCCGCGAGCGTCGCCGCCGCGCGCGGGGGGCGGGGCGCGTCCAGGCTACACCTCCTCGGCGGGCCCGCGCGCCGCGGCGAGCCACGAGAGCCCCTGCGGCGCGGCGCGCGCCTCGCCGACGGCGCGGATGAACGTCTCCTCGAGGGTGCCGCTGGCGCGGACCTCGTCGAGCGTGCCCTGCACCACGAGCCGGCCGCGGTGGATGATCCCGACGTGCGTGACGAGCCGCTCCACCACCTCGAGGACGTGGCTCGTGAGGAACACCGTCATCGCGCCGCGCGCGACGAGGTCCTGCAGCATGCGCCGGATGCCCGACACCGCCACCGCGTCGATGCCCTCGAACGGCTCGTCGAGGAAGAGGAGCCGCGGTGCGGGCAGCAGCGCGGCCGCGAGCGACAGCTTCTTGCGCATGCCGTGCGAGAAGTCGGCGACCAGCGTCGTGGCCGCCGAGGTGAGGTCCATGAGCGACAGCAGATCCGTTGAACGCGTGTGGAATGTTTCGGTCGCCATCCCGTGGACCTGCCCGACGAAGCTGAGCGTTTCCTGCGCCGT
>JBJMQK010000551.1:0-3566 GCA_045802735.1 Anaeromyxobacteraceae bacterium
CGACTCCACGCGCGAGAGGTGTCGGAAGTGAAGCTGTCGACATCACATCCGCCGATCATTGCCGCCCGGGCCCGCGCCCAGGAGCGTCGGCGTCTGCCCTGCATCCCAGGACGGGTGACCGATTGTCCGGGCGCGCGCGCCTGGGCCGGTCGCTGACCGTCGGCCGAGGCGCGGCTCCGCACAGCACGATCGACTCACCGGCGCGCGGCTGCATGCGCGCGCCGCGGTGAGGCGTCACGCGAACCCGACCGCGTCGCTCCGATCCTCCTCGAGCGCCGGTCGAAGCGCATTCTCCACCCCTGTCCTCCGAGCCCACCCATGGCGAACCACCCTACGCGCAGCTCTGTCATGCCCGCCGCCAAGCGTCTCGCGCATCACCTCCTCGACGAGGCGGGCGATGCGATCCGGCAGCCGCTCTGGACGATCATGGCTTCGGCGCAGGTCCTCCTGAAGTCGCGCGATCTCACGCCGCGCGATGCTCGCCTCCTCGATCGCATCGACGAGAGCGCGCACCGCCTCGCGCGCGTCGTCGGCGACCTCTTCGACCACGCCCTCGCCGATGTGGGCGTGGCGATGCCGCTCGTTCCTGGCGCGACGGACATGCGCCGCCTCGCGAAGGAGGCACTCGTCGAGGCCAGGATCGACCACCCGAATCGCTGGATCGCGCACGCCAGCGGTGGTGACGGCGCTGGCGAGTGGGACCACGACCGCGTGCTGCAGCTGCTCTCGAACCTGCTCGCGCACGCGCTGGAGCGCAGCTCCGACGCGAGCCCCGTCTCCTTCGCGTGGTGGGGCGAGGAGGACGACGTCGCCATCGAGATCGAGTACGCGCCGGACGACCCCGGTGCGCAGCGGGAGATGCGGCTCGGCGTCGCGATCGCACGCGAGATCGCGCGCGCGCACGGCGGGGATCTCCAGGTGAGCGAGGTGTCGCCGGCGGTCGTGCTCTCGGTGGTCCTTCCGCGCCAGATCTCGTCCACGGAGGGAGGGGGCCGCTCCCGGTCGAGAGACCGCCAGCCGGTGGACGAGGCGCGCGAGGCATGACTCCGCCCCGCGCAGCGGGGCGGTAACCATTCGCATTGAACTTCGACAGGAGGATCACATGAAGGCCATCACCATCGACAACTTCCGCTCGCTGCTCGCCGGATACGAGCCGCCGTGCGTCTCCGTCTACATGACGACGGATCCCCACCGGCCCGGTGGCGCCCGCGATCGCCTCCGGCTGAAGAACCTGCTGCGGACCGCCGTGCACGAGCTCGAGCGGAGCTATGCCCGTGCCGATGCCGTCTCGCTCGTCGAGCCGCTCGCCGAGGCTTTCGAGTCGGGAGGCGCGCGGCGGGCAGGAGCCGGTCTCGCGCTGTTGCGCTCGCCGGAGGTGGCGATCCGGTACGCGCTTCCGGTACCCGTGCCCGAATTGACGGTGGTGGCGAGCACGTTCCACACGAAGCCGCTGCTCTCGTACCTCGCCCGCGATCGGCACTTCTTCGTGCTGGCGCTGTCGGAGCGCGCTGCGAGGCTGTACGAGGCGTCGCCGCTCGTGGCCGAGGAGGCGTCCGGGGCGCGGCTCCCCTCGCGTCTCGAGGAGGCTGTTCGCGAGCAGCGGGACGTGGACCCATATCGCGGGGTTCACGGGGCGGTCGGCGCCGGCCGTGCCACGCATCGCCGCGGGAGCGACGGGGTGACGGACGCTCGCAAGGAACGGCTGGGGCGCTACTTCAAGGCGGTCGACGAGCGTCTGTGCGCCTTGCTGCACGACCGCGGGGCACCGCTCGTCCTCGCGGGGGTCGGCACGCACCACGGTGTCTATCGCCGCGTCACCCGCTACCCTCACGTCCTCGACGTCGGGATCGAGGGGAATGTCGATCACCTCCGCCCGGACGAGATCCACCGGCTGGCGTGGCCGATCGTGGCGGAGCAGGAGGCCCACCGGGAGGCCAGTGCGGTGGCGCAGTACGTGGCCGCGCGGTTCTCGGGGAAGACGTCCGATGACCTCGCCGACGTGGCGAGGGCGGTGGTCGAGGGACGCGTCCGCGTGCTGCTCCACGCCGAAGGCGCGCACGTGTGGGGCCATCTCGACCGGAACACCGGCGAGTGCCACCTCGACCGTGCCGGCGAGACGAGCAGGTTCGCCCGCGCAGACATCATCGACGACCTGTGCGAGCTCACGCTATTGCGAGGCGGGGAGGTCGTGGAAGTGGCGCCGGTCCGGATGCCCAGCATGTCGCCTGTGGCGGCGATCAACCGGTATTGAGCAGGCTCACAACTCGTTCGAAGGAGGTTCGCAGTGTTCAAGCTTCACACCCAGCGCCGTACACCCATCGAAAGCTCCACCATCCACGTCACCGAGCAGGACCTCGAGAAGCTGCGGCGCGTCATCGCCAGCCACCAGACGGGGCGCGACGCCGCCGCGGCGGAGCAGCTCGCGACCGAGCTCGACCGCGCGGTGGTCGTCCCGCGCGACGAGCTGTCCGCCGACGTCGTCACGATGAGCTCGCGCGTCGTCTTCGAGGACGAGACGGGCCGGAGGCGCGACGTCCAGCTCGTCTATCCCTGGGAGGCCGCGCCGGCGCGCGGCCGGATCTCGATCCTCGCGCCGGTCGGCGTCGCGCTGCTCGGGCTCTCGGTCGGGCAGGAGATCGATTGGCCTCTGCCGAACGGCAGGACCGCGTCGCTCCGGATCGTCTCGGTCCTGTACCAGCCGGAGGCCGCGGGAGAGCTGCACGTCTGATGCGGGGGGAGGCGGCGGTGGCCGCCTCCCCACGCGCGGCACGTCACGCTTCGGCGCCGCTCACGGCGGAGTCGGCGCGAGCGCGAGCAGCCCGTCGGCGATGCACCGGCAGGCGTTGCCGATGAGGTCCTCCTTCGCGCTGACGACGAACGCGTGAGGGGTGATCGCCCACGTATCGCGGACGACGCGGCGGAACGGGACGGGCGGCGCGCCGCTCGCCGCGAGCGCCCCCTCGAACATCGGGAGCACCTTGTCCGAGAGGCGCAGGGCGGTATCCATCACGAAGAGCGTCACGGCTGGCCGGATCGCCCGCACGCGCCCGAGGAACGCGTGCACCTCGGCGTCGGTGAGATGCTTCGGCGGCCCCGACTTCAGCTCGGCGTACAGCAGCTTCCCCTCGATCGCGCCGACGAGGTCGAGGTCGCCACCCACCTCTGTCGCGCCGCTCCTCACGCCGGTCGCGACCTCGATCCCGAGGCGCGCCTCGAGCTCGCGCGCCATCCATCACTTCAGCGTCCCACCGAACGAGCGCGCGCGCGTGAGGAGCCGGTATCTCCCTGCCGGCCGACGTTCCGCGAGTTGCCCCCGCCTCGCGGACGAGACGCAGGTGGCCTGCGCGTTCGTTTCGGTTCACGGCCGAGCGGTGGGGGTGGCGCAGCTCGTGGGCGGTGTCGCCGCGGACGGGCACGTCGAGATGCTGGCGTACCTGGACCGCTGCGAGGAGCGCTGGAGGACACGCGGAGCCACGGCATGAGGAAGCGGCAGGTCGCTGCGATGCTCGCCGAGGACGAGGCTATTTAGCAGGAGTCACGCGACCACCTGAGTTGCTGACGAATGT
>JBJMQK010000068.1:0-5401 GCA_045802735.1 Anaeromyxobacteraceae bacterium
GGGGCTGGGGCGCCGCCGCGGCGCGGGCCGCGGCCGCCGCGCTCGCGGCGCCGACGTCCCACGCTTCGGGCTGGACCCGCGCTCTCAGGTCGCGGTCGAGCGCGCGCGCGACGGACTCCGGGCAGCCCTCGCCCGCGAGGAACGCCACGACCGCCTCCGGCGTCGCGCCGTTCAGGATCATCTCCGACGCGAGATCGCTCAGGTACTCGAACAGCACCCGCGCGGCGTCGGTCGGGGGCACGCGTGCGCCGGCGGGCCCAGGAGCGGGGTCCTGCGGCGCCGCGTCGGCCGCGTCGCCGATGGTCCGGTAGGCGTCGGCGACGTCCTGGAACGCGGCTGCGCTGCCGCCCGCGCGATCGGGGTGCGTGTGGAAGGCGCGGCGCCGATAGGCCGAGCGGATCTCGCTCTGCGTCGCGCTGGGGGTGACGCCCAGCGTGGCGTATGCGACGGCGCGATCCACCAACCCCTCCCCGGGCCGCGCGTCGATCGCGGCGAGTCGCCGGCGCGCGGGCGCCGCGGTCGGCGGCGCCGGGCGGCAGGCGAACACCGCGAGGGTGTCATACCCTCGGTGCGGCCGCAACGGCGGGCGATGTGCGCGCGTGGAGGGCCGCCGGGGGGCGGGTGCGCCGGTGCTACGGACGCGGCCCGGCCCCGTGCGCAGCGAATGCGCAGAACCCGGCCATGAAGGACCGCAGCCGATCGCGGGTCGCGTCGTCGACGAGCCGCCCCTCGCCGTCGAACACCTTGCCCGCCGAGGAGATCTGGAGTCGCCCGCCGGTGAACAGGCGGACGCCGAGCGTGCGCAGCACGGGCAGCCACGCCGCCTGCGCGAGGATCGTGCCGCCGGGGCCGGGCGTCGCACCGACGAGCGCGAGCGGGCGATCGCCGAAGACGCGGCGCATGTCCGCCGAGGGCCGCGACATCCAGTCGATGGCGTTCTTGAACACGCCCGGCAGCGAGTTGTTGTACTCGGGCGTCGCGAGGAGGACGGCGTCCGCGCCGGCCACCTGCTCCTTCGCGGTCTTCACGGCCTCGGGTAATCCTTCCCGGGCCTCGACGTCGCCGTCGTAGAGCGGGATGCCGCGCAGCGACAGGATGGTGAGCTCCCACCCCTCGGGCAGGACCTCGGCCGCGGCGCGGACGAGCGAGGCGTTGTACGAGCCCTGGCGCAGGCTCCCGGCGATCGCGACGAGGTGCGGCACGGTGCTCTCCGTTCGTGGGCGGTCGGTGCCGCGGGTGCGCGTGCCCGCCGCGAGAGGAGCCGGGGAGAGCGGATCGCGCTCCCCCCGGCCCGGTGAACCTAGAACTGCACCGCGCCGGTGCGGATGAGGAACGCGAGCTGCTTGCGCTGGTCGGCGCCGAGGAGCGCGTGGAGGCGCCCCAGCGCCGCGACCACCGCGTCGCGGATCCGCTCGGCGCCGCGGACGCGCGACGCCGCGGCGTCGGCGAGCCGCGCCCCGTCGAGCGCGTCGGCCGAGAGCGCGTCGGCGAACGCCGAGGCCGCCCGCCGCTCGTCCACCGCCACCTGCGCGCGCTCCGTCTTCAGGTCGTCGAGGATGCGCGCCAGCTCCGCCGTCTGGTTCTCGTCGAGCTCCAGGCGGTGCGCGAGGAAGCGCAGCGGGCGGCGCACGCCGAACCCGCCCCCGTCCTCGCCGTGATCCCTGCCGTGCATGCCGAACCCGCCTCCGCGGCCGTGAGCGAAACCCTCACCGCAGCCGCGCCGGTGGGCGTGCCACCACCCGCCCATGTGTTGTGGGAACATGTGCTGCTCTCCTTTCGCCGGGGCTTGTCGCTCCCGGCGGGACCTGGACGCGCGGGCGAAATGCCTCGCGCGCCTCGGTCATAGAGGCGCGCGCCGCGTGGCGCAAGGAGCGAGTGGCGTGCAGCACCACCGGGTGCGATCCTCTCGCGATGGCCCGCTCCCCCGACCAGACGTCGGCCCTCGCCAGCGCCCCGCTCCAGGAGCTTCAGCGGAGCCACCCCGAGGCGTGGGCCGCCGTGAGCGAGGACCTCCTCGCCGTGCTCGCGAAGGGGCGCGCCGAGGAGGTGGCGAGGTGGGTCGAGCGCGTCCGCGCCGAGGCGGGGTTCTGGCGCGCGCGCGTCCGCGCGAGCGGCGACAACCCGGCGGTGGTCGAGTCGGCGCTCCCTCACCTCGTGCGCGAGCGGATGGCGCGGCTCGCGCTCGAGAAGACCACGCTCGCCGCGGCCGCGCGGCAGGCGGAGGGCAAGGTGCGGCTCGGGCTGTGGAGCGGCACGCTCGTCCAGAAGCTCTTCTTCGCGCGCGACCTCGAGCGGAAGCCGGCGTCGCTCGCGGCGGCGCGGCTCCTCTGGCCGCTCGTCCCCGATCGCCGCCTCGTCATGCCGCTCGTCCAGTCGCGCGGCATCTATTGCTTCTACTCGCGCGCGCTGGTGCGCGAGCTGGCGGCGCTCGCCGCCGGGCGGCCGTGCCTCGAGCTCGCGGCCGGCGACGGGACGCTGTCGCGCTTCCTCGCGGCGGCGGGCGTGGCGGTGACGGCGACCGACGACGGCAGCTGGAGCGCCGTCCGGCCCGCGCCGGAGGTCGTGCGCCTCGACGCGCGCGCGGCGCTCCGCTCGCGGCCGGCGCCGGTGGTCCTGTGCTCGTGGCCGCCCGCCGGCAACGGCTTCGAGGCCGCGGTCTTCTCCACGCCAGCGGTCGAGCTGTACGTCGTCATGGCGAGCCGCCACCGCTTCGCTGCGGGAGACTGGGCGAGCTACGAGCGCCAGGCCACCTTCGACTGGTCGATCGACGAGCGGCTCTCGCGGCTCGTCCTCCCCCCCGAGCTCGATCCCGCGGTGCTCGTGTTCCGGCGGCGCGCGGGCGCGCGGTCCTGACGAGCCGACCGCGGCGCGGTCGTGTGGCTCACTGGCCGCCGCGATGGTCCCGCTCGGGGTTGCGCTGCGGCGCCCGCCCCGCGCCTCCCCGACACCGCGCCGCGTGACGGAGCGAACGCTCGCTTCCGGCTACTGTGTGGGGACTCCCTGGAGGCGACACCATGCACGGGACCCGAGAGCGGGTCATCCTCGAAGTCGTCGATCACGCGCGGTTGCGCGGTTTCGTCGTGCCGGCGCGGGCGGACGGCGGGCCGGCGTTCCGCGGCATGGGCGCGGTGGACTACGCCTGCGGCCAGTGCGGCCGGCTCCTCGCCATCGGGGTCCGCCCCGGCGTGTTCATGACGCTCGTGTTCCGCTGCGGCTGCAGCGCCATGAACCGCGTACCCTGGAGCGCGGCGCCGCGCGCCGTCGAGCGGCGATCCTGACCGCCCGCTGAAGTCACGGATCGCTCCGCGGGCGCCGATTGACTCGCGTCGCGCGGCGCGGCCCGCCACATCGACGCCATGCCTCGCCTGCGCAGGGCGGTCGCCGCGGCAGTGCCCTTGCTGGCGCTGCTCTGCCCGCTCCCGGCGCGCGCCTACCGCCCCTTCGACCAGACCGACGCCTCCGTCGCGGAGACGGGTGAGCTGGAGATCGAGCTCGGGCCCCTCGGGTTCGTGAAGGACGGCGCGGACCGGTCGCTCGTCGTGCCGACCCTCACGTTGAACTGGGGGTTCGCGGAGCGCTTCGAGCTCGTGCTCGAGGCGCGCGAGGTCCTCCAGCTCGGCGCGGTCGGCGGCGCTTCGCGGTGGCGCATCGACGGCGCGGCGCTCTCGGTGAAGGGCGTCCTCCGCGAGGGGACCCTCCAGGAGCGGGACGGCGTGAGCGTCGCGAGCGAGGTCGCCGCGCTCTTGCCCGATCCGCGCGGCGACTCCTCCGGCGCAGGCGCGCAGTGGGCGCTCATCGCCTCGCGGCGCTGGACGGACGCGACCGTCCACGTGAACGCCGCCGTGGCGTGGGCCCGCACACACCGTCTCGGCGTCGCCGGGGGCGTCATCGTGGAGGTGCACGACGCCTGGCCGATCCGGCCCGTCGCCGAGCTCGTCGTCGAGGGCGAGCGCGAGGCGCCGACCCTCTTTTCGGGGCTGGCGGGCGCGATCTGGCGCGTCCGGGAAGACCTCTCGCTCGATGCCGGGCTCCGCCTCGCGCGCGCCGGCGGCGTGAGCGCCACCGAGGTCAGGGCCGGGCTGACGTGGGCGTTCGGCGTCGGGTTCCCGCCCGTCAGGAGGAAGTCATGAGGTCGCCCCTCGTCCTCGCCGCCGCAGCCGTCGCCGCGGCGACCGGCCTCGCGCTGAAGCGCCGGAGAACCTCGTTGACGGTGAGTGCTCCGCCCTTTACAGCGACTCCATGTCCGACGACGAGCGCGCGATCCGCGAGGTCATGGCGAGGTGGATGGCGGCGAGCAGCGCGGGGGACGTGCCCACGGTGCTGAGCCTCATGGCCGACGACGTGGTGTTCCTCGTCCCCGGGCAGGCGCCCTTCGGGAAGGCCGAGTTCGCGGCGGCGTCGCGCGCGATGCGCGACGTCCGCCTCGAGGGTTCGAACGAGATCCAGGAGCTGAAGGTCCTCGGCGACTGGGCGTTCTGCGTGAGCCGGGTCGAGGTGAACGTGACGCCCCCGGACGGCGCCGCGTTCCGGCGCGCGGGGCACACGCTGACCTTGTTCCGCCGTGAGCCGAACGGGGCCTGGGTCCTCGCGCGCGACGCGAACCTCATGGCCCCCGCGTGAGGTGCCTAGAAGTCCTTGAACGGGCGGTCGCTGTCGAGTGGGAGGATCTCCTCCGGACGGAGCGCGATCGTGCCGCGGCTCCTCGCTGGCGCGCGCGGCGGCTTCGCAGGCTGCTTCGCCTTCGATGCAACCTGGGCGGCGGCGCGCTGCGGCGAGGCGGTCGTCGCGCGATCCAGCTCGAAGCTACCGACCATCGCGGCGAGCTCCTCCGACTGACCCGACAGCTCCGCCGCCGCCGAGGACGACTCCTCGGAGTTGGCCGCGTTCTGCTGGGTCACCTTGTCCATCTGCCCGACCGCCTTGTTCACCTGGTCGATGCCGGCGGCCTGCTCCTTCGCCGAGGCCGCGATCTCCGCGATGATCTCGGTCACCTTCGCGACGCCCGTCGCGATCTGGGAGAGCTTCTCGGACACGTGGCTCGCCGTCACCTCGCCCTCGCCGGCCTGCTTCACCGAGTCGCGGATGAGCGCCTCCGTCTTCGTGGCCGCCTCCTTCGAGCGCAGCGCGAGCGAGCGCACCTCCTCGGCGACGACCGCGAACCCGCGGCCCGCCTCGCCGGCACGCGCCGCCTCGACCGCGGCGTTGAGCGCGAGGAGGTTCGTCTGGAACGCGATCTCGTTGATGTCCTTGATGATCTCCGAGGTGCCCTCGGCCGACGCCTTGATCTTCGACATCGCGGCGCTCATCTGCTCCACCGCCGCGCTGCCGTCCGTCGCCGCGCCCTTCGCGGCTTGCGCGAGGCCGTTCGCCTGCTGCGCGTTGTCCGCGGCCTGCTTCGTCA
>JBJMQK010000109.1:0-2999 GCA_045802735.1 Anaeromyxobacteraceae bacterium
CGTCTCGGCTGACGCCCTCGTCAGCAGCGTCTCCTTGAAGGACTCTTCTGTCCCGACGAACGAGCGCACGAGCGCAGCCGACGCCGACGGTAGCTTCTCCTTCGACGTGAACGGGCTCACCCCGCCCTTCACCCTCACCGCGGTCGACGCCGCCGGGACGACGCTGCAGGCGCTCGCGAAGGGCGCGGGCCAGACGAACATCGACGCGCTCACCACCATCGCGGTCGCCATGGCGGGCGAGAACCTCGTGCTCGGCGCGTCCTCCTTCGACGACGGCTACGAGTCGATGCTGAGGAACCTCCGCACGGTGCTCGCGCCGCTCTTCAGCCACTACGGCGTGAGGTTCGGCGACGACGTCGCCGAGTCGCGCGCGTTCCGCGCCATGCTGCAGGAGGTGAGCTTCGACGTCACCGCGCGGACGCTCACCGTCGCGAACAAGGCCACCGGCGGCGTCATCTTCACGGCCCCGCTGAGCAACCTCGCCTCGGGCGTCCTCCACCCGGAGAACATCCCCGGCGGCACCGTCACACCGCCCCCTGTGATCGACGGCGCCGCGCTCTACGCCGCGAAGTGCGCCGGCTGCCACGGCCCGCTCGCCACGAGCTCGAAGAAGGGCCGCACCGCCGCGCAGATCACCGCCGCCAACATGACGCAGGGCCTCAGCGCCGCCGAGGTCCAGGCCGTCGCCAACGCCCTCGCCGTCACGACCCCGCCGCCGCCCGTCGCCTGCACCTCGTTCACCTACTCGGTGTGGGGCACCTGCTCCGCCGCCGGCTCGCAGACGCGCACCGTCCTCTCGTCCTCGCCGGCTGGCTGCACGGGCGGTAGCCCCGTCCTCACGCAGTCCTGCACCCCGCCCGCGCTCGACGGCGCCGCGCTCTACGCCGCGAAGTGCGCCGGCTGCCACGGCCCGCTCGCCACGAGCTCGAAGAAGGGCCGCACCGCCGCCCAGATCACCGCCGCCAACATGACGCAGGGCCTCAGCGCCGCCGAGGTCCAGGCCGTCGCCAACGCCCTCGCCGTCACGACCCCGCCCGCCTGCACCTACACGACCGGCGCCTGGGGCGCCTGCCAGTCGAACGGCACGCAGACGCGCACCGTCTCGGCCTCGCCTTCCGGCTGCACGGGCACCCCGCCCGCGACGTCGCAGGCCTGCACCTACGTCCCGCCGGTCGTCGCCTGCACCTCGTTCACGTACTCGGCGTGGGGCACCTGCTCCGCGGCGGGCTCGCAGACGCGCACGGTCGTCTCGTCGTCGCCGGCCGGCTGCACGGGCGGCACCCGCGTCCTCACGCAGTCCTGCACCCCGCCGGCGCTCGACGGCGCCGCGCTGTACGCCGCGAAGTGCGCCGGCTGCCACGGCCCGCTCGCCACGAGCGCGAAGGCTGGCCGCACGGCCACGCAGAACACGGCCGCCAACATGACCCAGGGCCTGTCCGCGGCCGAGGTCCAGGCCGTCGCGGCTGCGCTCGCCACCGTGGCGACGCCGCCGCCCGCCACCGACGGCACCGCCCTGTACAACCAGTACTGCTCGGGCTGCCACGGGACGAGCATGAAGGGCAAGTCGGCGAGCACGATCCAGAGCGCCATCAACAGCGTCGGGCAGATGAGCTCGCTGAAGAGCCTGACGTCCGCGCAGATCCAGGCGATCTCGACCGCGAGGTAGCCGAGAGGTCGTCCGTCGCAACCGGGGCACCCTGCCTTCCGAGGCAGGGTGCCCTTTCTCGTTCTGGTCAGCGGCCGTACGTCGCGACGAGCTCGGCCTTCGCGAGCGCGCGGCCGGTGGGCGAGGCGCGCGTCACGAAGCCGACGAAGCCACCGGTCGCCGCCGGGCCGAGGCCCTCGGCCGTGAGGTCGGCCTCCGGCATCGCGTAGACCGTGAAGTGGTAGTGGTGCGCCGGGTCGCCGATGGGCGGACAGGGCCCGCCGTAGGCGTTCTGCCCGAAGTCGTTCTTCGCCTGCACGGCGCCCGCAGGCAGCGCGGTGACGCCCCCCGTGCCCTTCGGGAGCGACGTCGTGCCGGCCGGGATGTTGAACGCCACCCAGTGCCAGAAGCCGCTGCCGGTCGGCGCGTCGGTGTCGAAGACCGTGACGAGGTAGCTCTGCGTCCCCTGCGGCCCCGCGGTCCAGGTGAGGCTCGGCGAGTTGTTCCCGGCCGTACCGGATACGGCGCACCCCGTGAACACTTGATCACTCGCGATGGTGCCGTTGTTCGCGACCTCCGTGCTCGTGAGCGTGAACCCCGCCGCCGTCGGGATCTCCGGGTGCGGGACGTTCGTCCCGGCCACCGAGTACGTCGCCGTGAACGAGGCCGAGCCGAGCGCGTTGCTCTTCGCGTTGAACGTGACGAACGCGCCCGTCGACCCCGCGTCCACGCCCGAGAGCGTCGCCACCTTCAGCGCGTAGACCGTGAACGTGTAGTGGTGCGGCGCGTCGCCGGCGGGCGGGCACGGGCCGCCGTAGCCGCTCGCGCCGAAGTCGGTGTAGCCCTGGAGCGCGCCCGCCGGCAGGCCGCTCGTCCCGGAGCTGCCGGAGCCGCCGCCCGCGCCCTGGGGCAGCGAGAGCGCGGAGGCGGGGATGTTGAACACCGTCCAGTGCCAGAAGCCGCTGCCGGTGGGCGCATCGGCGTCGAACATCGTCACCGCGAAGCTCTGCGTCCCGGCGGGCGGGTTGGCCCAGGTGAGCGCGGGCGAGGTGTTCCCGCCCGTGCAGCCGAGCCCGTTGAACACCTGCGCCGAGGCGATCGTGCCGCCGCTCGGGACGTCCGGGCTCGACAGCGTGAACGACGTGTTGTTGTTGTCGCTGCCGCATGCGGCGAGCGCGAGCGCGAGCGCCGCTGCGAGCGCGAGGCGCGAGGCGCGGTCGAGCGTCATCGTTCTTCCTCCAGTGGGGCGGACCGGCGCACGATACGCCGTTCCGGCTAAGGCGTTTGTAGGGGAGGACCGCCGCGGCGCGCATCACCGAAGGGGGTCTCCTCGTGGCGCACGGTCGGCGGGCGA
>JBJMQK010000135.1:0-5239 GCA_045802735.1 Anaeromyxobacteraceae bacterium
ATCTTCGGGATCTTCGTGAAGAACCCCAGCGCCTCCTCGACCGACATGTCGAGCACGTCGGCGATCGACTTGCCCTTGAAGCGCACCTCGAGCGTCTCGCGGTTGTAGCGCTTGCCGTGGCACTGCTCGCACGGGACGTAGACGTCGGGCAGGAAGTGCATCTCGATCTTGATCTGGCCGTCGCCCTTGCACGTCTCGCAGCGGCCGCCCTTGACGTTGAACGAGAAGCGCCCGGGCTTGTAGCCGCGCACCTTCGCCTCCGGCGTCAACGAATACAGCTCGCGGATGTGGTCGAAGAGCTTCGTGTAGGTGGCCGGGTTCGAGCGCGGCGTGCGGCCGATGGGCTGCTGGTTGATGTCGATGACCTTGTCGATCTGCTCGTGGCCGCTGAGGCCGCCGTGCTTCCCGGGCACCTCGCGGGTGCCGTAGAGGAGCCGCATGAGCGCCGGCCGCAGGATGTGGTTCACGAGCGTGGACTTCCCCGCGCCCGACACGCCGGTCACCGCGGTGAGCGTGCCGAGCGGGATCGCGACGGTCACGTCCTTGAGGTTGTTCGCCTGCGCGCCGGCGATGGTGATGGTCCCGCGCGCCGCGCGCCGCCGCTCCGGGATGTCGATGGCGCGCCGCCCGGACAGGTACGCGCCGGTGAGCGACTTCGGGTCCTTCTTCACCTGCGCGGGCGTGCCGGCGGAGACGATCTCGCCGCCGTGCTCGCCGGCGCCGGGGCCGAAGTCCACGAGGTAGTCGGCCTCCTCCATCGTCTCCTCGTCGTGCTCGACGACGATGACGGAGTTGCCGATGTCGCGCAGGCGCTTGAGCGTCGCGAGGAGCTTGCCGTTGTCGCGCTGGTGCAGCCCGATCGACGGCTCGTCGAGGATGTAGATGACGCCGGTGAGCTCCGCGCCCATCTGCGACGCGAGCCGGATGCGCTGGCTCTCGCCGCCGGAGAGCGACGGCCCGGGGCGGTCGAGCGTCAGGTACGAGAGCCCCACGTCGAGGAGGAACTTGAGCCGGTTCGAGATCTCCTTGAGCAGCTCGTCCGCGATGCGCGCCTCCGAGCCCTCCAGCGCGAGCTCGCCGAGCCAGCGGTGCGCCTCGACGATGGTGAGCCGCGAGAGGTCGACGATGCCCTTGCCGCGGATGCGCACCGCGCGGCTCTCGGGCTTGAGGCGCTCGCCGTTGCAGGTGGGGCACGGCTTGTCCGAGAAGTAGCGCATGTAGTAGCGCCGCATCGCCTCGGAGCCGGTCTGCTTGAACCGGCGGTGAAGCTGGTTCACCACGCCTTCCCACACGATGCGCGCGCGGCCGACGCCCTCGTTGCCGTTGAGGACGATGTCGCGGTGCGCCTTGGGCAGCTTCGCCCAGGGCGTGTCGAGGTCGATCTGGAGCGAGCGCGCGAGGTGCTCGACGAACTCGAAGGTCCACCCCTCGCCCTTCTCCATGCCGGTCGCCCACGGGTCGACGGCGCCCTGGCGGATGGTGAGCGACGGGTCGGGGATGATGAGGTCCGGGTCCATCTCGGCGCGCGTGCCGAGGCCCTGGCACTCGGAGCAGCTCCCGAGCGGCGAGTTGAAGGAGAAGTTCTGCGGCGCGAGATCGGAGAAGGAGAGCCCGCAGTAGGGGCAGGAGTTGTGCTCCGAGAAGAAGCGGTCGTGCTTCTTGTACTCCTCGGGATCGACGCCCGGGCCGACCTTCTGCTCCTGCCCGGCGTCCGCCACGATGAGCGTGCCCTTGCCCTCGCGCAGCGCCGTCTCGACCGAGTCGGTGAGGCGGCTCCGCACGTCGGGCTTCACCACCAGGCGGTCGATGACGAGCTCGATGTCGTGCTTCAGCTTCTTGTCGAGCGCGAGCCGCTCCTCGAGCGAGTGCACGACGCCGTCCACGCGCACGCGCGCGAAGCCGCGCTTGTGCGCGTCGCCGAGCAGGTCCTTGTACTCGCCCTTGCGGTTCTGGACGAGGGGCGCGAGCAGCAGGATCTTCGCGCCCTCGGGCATCGCCACGATCGCGTCCACGATCTGCTGGGCCGTCTGCTTGCCGACCGCGCGGCCGCACGACGGGCAGTGCTGCACGCCGATCGAGGCGTAGAGCACGCGCAGGTAGTCGTGCACCTCGGTGATGGTCCCGACGGTCGAGCGCGGGTTGTTCGAGGCCGCCTTCTGCTCGATCGAGATCGTCGGCGAGAGGCCGCGGATGGTGTCGTACTTCGGCTTCTCCATCTGCCCCAGGAACTGCCGGGCGTAGGAGGAGAGCGACTCGACGTACCGCCGCTGCCCCTCGGCGTAGAGGGTGTCGAACGCGAGCGAGCTCTTTCCCGACCCGGAGACGCCCGTGAAGACGACGAGCTTCTTCTTCGGGATCTCGAGGGTGACGGACTTGAGGTTGTGCTCGCGAGCGCCCTTGACGACGATCGATTCGGGCTCGCTCATGGGCGGCATGTTGTAACCGCCGGCGGGGAGAGAGGCCAGCGCGGGATTCCCCTCGCGGGCGAAAAGCGGTATCCCGTCGCGACCATGGCGGAGCTCGTGAACGACGCGGGAGCGCTGCGATTTGCGCTCGACGTCGGAGGGCGGGAGGCTGGGATCGAGCCGGCGCAGGCACGCCTGCTCGTCGCAGGGGGCGTCGAGTACCGCGACGCGCGCGACGGCGAGTGGTGGCCGATGCTCCGCCTGCCACCCGCCTACGTGCCGCCCGGGGCGGTGGAGGCGCTCGTCGCGGGCGTGCGCGAGGTGCTCCAGGCGGCGGTGCCGGGCTTCGCCTGGCGCCCGGCCGACGACGCCGCGATCGCCCTCCAGCTCGGCGCCGTGCCGGGCGGGCTCGTCGCCGAGGTCGGGCTCGACGTGGGCGCGTTCCTCGCCGACGTCGCGGGCGTGGCGCACCGGCTCGACGCCGAGCTGGCGCTCTTCCGCTTCCGCGCCACGACCGAGGCGGCGGTCCGCTTCGCGGACGCGCTCACGCGCGAGGTGGCGGAGCTGCCGGCGTGAAGCGAGCGAAGCTCGCGGCGCGCGCCCAGCTCCTCGCTTCGGGCGCGTGCTTCGGCCTCATGGCGGCGCTCGCCCGGCTCGGCTCGCGCGACGCGGCGAGCTTCACCGGCGCGCAGATGTCCACGGTGCGCTTCGTCGTCGGCGGGGCGATGACGCTCGCGCTGTTCTGGCTCCGCCCCGGGACGTTCCGGCCGGTCCGGCACCTCTTGCTCGTCACCCGCGGCGCCCTCGGCGGGCTCGCCGTGCTGCTCTACTTCGTCGCGCTCGCGCGGATCCCGGCGGGCGAGGCGACGCTCCTCAACAACGTCTTCCCGGTGCTCGCGACGATCCTGTCGTTCTTCACGCTGGGTGAGCGGCCGACGGTGCACCTCGGCCTCGCGCTCATCGTGGTCACGGCGGGCGTGTTCCTCGTCGTCGGCCCGGGGTCCGGGTCGGTCGGCCTCTCCGTCGGCGAGCTCGCCGGGATCGCCTCCGCCGTCCTCGGCGCCGGCGCGGTGACGAGCATCCGCGCCATGCGCGCGACGGACAACGCGCCCACGATCTTCTTCGCGTTCTGCGTGGGCGGGTTCGCGGTGTCGCTGCCGTTCTCGTTCGGCGCCTGGCCTCGCGACCCGGTCACCTGGGCGCTCGCGGTGGCCGTCGGCGTCCTCTCCTTCGCGGCGCAGCTCCTCATGACCCACGCCTACGGCGCGCTCACCGTGGCCGAGGCGGCGCTGTGGCAGCAGCTCACCCCGCTCGCGAGCTACGCCTGGGCGCTCGCGCTCCTCGGCGAGCGGCTCTCCGCGATCGGCGCGGCGGGCGTGCTCCTCGGCGTGTGCGGGGTCGCCTACGGGACCGTGCTCGGGCACCGCCGCGCCGATCGCAGCGCGCCGGCGCGGGTGGTGGTCGAGCCGGTGGAACCGGCGTGACCGCGCCGCGGGAGCGCCTGCGCGCGCGCCTCGAGATCCTCGCCTCCGGGATCTGCTTCGGCCTCATGGCGGTGCTGGCGCGGCGGCTCTCGCGCGCGCCCGGGCTCTTCACCGCGGGTCACCTCTCGGTGGTGCGCTTCGTCGTCGGCGCGCTCGTCTCGCTCGCGCTCTTCGCGGCGCGGCCCGGCACCTACCGGCCCCACAACTACCGGCTGCTCGTGTCGCGCGGGATCTCGGGCGGCATCGTGGTGGTGCTCTACTTCTGGGCGCTCGCGAAGATCCCCGCCGGCGAGGCGGGGCTCCTCTACAACCTCTTCCCGGTCATCGCGACCGGGATGTCGTTCTTCACGTTCGGCGAGCGGCCCACCGTCCACCTCGTCCTCGGGCTCGCGCTCGCGACGTCGGGGGTGGTGCTGGTGCTCGGCGGCGGCGGGCTCGCGTTCCGCCTGGGGTGGGGCGAGCTCTCCGCGATCGCGTCCGCGTTCTTCGCGGCGACGAGCGCGAACGTCATCCGCGCGATGCGCGGCACCGACAACGCCGCCACGATCTTCTTCTTCTTCTGCCTCGCTGGCCTGCCGGTGGTGCTGCCCTTCGCGCTCGACCCCTGGCCCACCGATCCCGCGGCCTGGGGCGGCGCCCTCCTCGTCGGCCTCGCCGCGTTCGGCGCGCAGATCCTGATGGCGCAGGCGTACGGCGCGCTCTCGGTGTCGGAGGCGGCGGTGTGGCTGCAGCTCACGCCGATCTCCCAGTACGTCCTCGCCTGGCCGCTCCTGGGCGAGGTCCCCACCGTGCGCGGCGGCCTGGGCGTGCTCATCGCGGTGGCGGGCGTGGCGTACGGGACCTTGCGCGGGCGCAGGGCCCTGCGCGCCCAGCCGCCGGCGCCGGCCCCCGCGCCGCGCGCGTGAGCGGGGGCGGTTAGACACCGCGCATGGACCCGAAGCTCCGCCCCGAGACCCTGGCGCTGCACGCCGACGCGAGCGGCGAGCCCGACGTCGCGCCTGCCATCCACGTCGCGACGACGTTCCTGGCCGAGAACGCGGAGGGGCTCGTCTACGCGCGGAACGCGCAGCCCACGCGGTCGCGGCTCGAGGCGGTGCTCGGGGCGCTCGAGGGCGGCGAGGCCGTGACCTACGCTTCCGGGCAGGCGGCGACGACGGCGGCGCTCCTCCACTACCGGCCGCGGCGCGTGGCGATCCGCCGCGGCGGTTACCACGGGACGCACTTCGCGGTGGACGCGCTCGCGCCGTTCGGCGTCGAGAAGGTCTCGATCGACGCGGCGCTCGCGAAGGGCGACCTCGTGTGGGTCGAGACGCCGCGGAACCCGACGTGTGAGGTGGAGGACATCGCCGC
>JBJMQK010000146.1:0-7457 GCA_045802735.1 Anaeromyxobacteraceae bacterium
CGGCGGCGCGCGCGCTGGTGTGGAGGGCCGCGAGGCAGAGCGCGGCGAAGAGGATCCTCTTCATCGTGTGGCTCCTGGCTGTGGTGGGGCGGGCGGCGTCGAGCTGCGCGGCAGACCCCGAGCGGGGCGCAACTTCGCACGCATGCCGTCGACGAGCAAGCGGTGCGCGCACGGGCGGAGGGTGCGCGCCGGCGCGCGGGGCGCCGCGCGATCGCGGAACGAAAAAAGGCCGGCCGCGGCGCCGCGGCCGGCCCAGAGGTGATTGCCGTGAGGCAATCTTACATCTTCGGCGCCTCGGCGGCCTTCGAGGCCTTCTTCGACTTCTTCGAGGCCTTCTTCGCCTTCGGGGCCTTCTCGGCCTTCGCGGGCGCAGCGGCGGGGGCGGCGGCCGGAGCAGCGGCCGGGGCCTCCTCGGCGGCGAACGCAGGGGCAGCGACGACGAAGGCGGCGGCGACGAGAGCGCTCAGGATCTTCTTCATGGTGGACTCCTTTGGTTGAGCGGGCTCGATGCCCGCGCAGGATGGACGGCAGGAGAGCAACGCCCGTGCCGGCGGGCCTGTGCTGAAAACACGGGCGATTTTTCGATGGGCGTCCGACCCAGCCGGGGAAAGCCTCCCCAGCGGGGGTGGGAGCGTCCCGTTCTTCCCCGACGGGTCGCGCTGGCGCGTTGCCCCGCGCCCGCACGGTCTCAACCGTTCAGGGATGAAGCTCCACGAGCTGCCGGCTCGAGCAGAAGAAGGCTTCCACGTCGTCGTCGAGTCGCCGCGCGGGTCACCCCTGAAGCTCGTCTACGATCCGGAGAGCGGCGCCGTCTTCGGCGGGCGCGCGCTGCCGCTCGGCCTCGCCTATCCGTACGACTGGGGGTTCGTCCCGGGCACGCGAGCGCCCGACGGCGATCCCCTCGACGCGCTCGTCTACTGGGACGTGCCGAGCTTCCCCGGCGTCGTCCTGCGCTGCCGCCTCCTCGGCGCCCTGCAGCTCGAGCAGGACGAGGAGGGCGGTGAGCGCGTCCGCAACGATCGCGTCATCGCGGTGCCGCTCGGCCACGTGCGCGGCGACGACGTCCGCGCCGTCGGCGAGCTCTCCCCGCGCGTCCGCGACGAGCTCGCCCACTTCTTCACCTCCGCCGTCTACTTCAACGCGAAGAACCCGAAGGTGCTGGGGTGGAGCGACCCGGCGGCGGCGGAACGGCTCGTCGAGGAGCACCGGGCGAAGCGGTAGGAAGGGCTCGGCACGGAGGTGATCACCCGCGCCGTGTGACGACCTCCAGCCGCTTGCGGAACACCTCGCCCAGGAACTTCCCCTCGCGCTCGACGTCCCACAGCTCGAGGTCGGCCGGGCCGCGGAGGCGGAGGCGCAGCGAGATCGCGCCGCGCGCGGCGACGGCCCGTGCGGCGCGCACCGGCTGCTGGTGCGAGGCGTCGAGGGCGTTCGCGACGCGCAGGATCGCCGCGAGCTTGCGGACGGTGGCGACCTCGGCCGCCGAGAGCGGCGCCAGGTCGGCGCGGGCGCGGTCCGGCGTCGAGCGGCGGTGGTACCGCGCGACGAACGCGACGAGCTCGCGCTCGTGGTCGGAGAAGCCGGGCATGTCCGCGTTCGCGACGAGGTAGAAGGTGTGCTTGTGGTGCTTGTGGAACGAGACGGCGTTGCCGATGTCGTGCAGCACCGCCGCCGCCTCGAGGACGCGCCGCGCCGAGAACGGGAGGGCGTGCAGCTCGGCGAGGTCCTCGAACAGCGCGACCGCGAGCGCCGCGACGTGCAGGGCGTGGCGCTCGTCGATGCCGAAGCGGTGGCCGAGCGCCAGCGCGGCGTCGGCGGCGGAGCGGTCGCCGGGCGACGGCGCGCGCCGGCGCATCAGGTCGACGAGGATGCCGTTCCGGAGGCCCGTGTCGACGCTCGTCACCGCCTCGAGGCCGAGGTGGCGCACCGCGGCCTCGAGGATCGCCGCGCCGGCGACGACGATCTCGGCGCGCCTGGGCTCGAAGTGGCGGCGGCGCTCGTCGATGCTCATCGCGGCGAGCGTCTCCACCGCGCGGCCGATCTCCTTGCGCGTGGCGCTCCGCCCCTTCGTCGCCGCGAAGCCGACGACGGCGTTGATGGTGCCGGAGCTCCCGAGCGCCACCTGCGGGTGGGGCAAGGGATCCGGCAGCCCTTCGCGAAAGGCCTCGGCGGCGTAGCTGCGCACCACCGCGAGCCGCGACTTCGGGACCTTCGCCCCGATCCCGAACATCTCGGTGAGCCGCACCGCGCCGAGCGCGACGGAGTTGAGGGAGGCGGGCACCTCGCCGAGCGCCAGCGCCACCTCGGTGGAGCCGCCGCCGATGTCCACCACCAGTGACCGCGCCTTGCCCGGCTTTCCCTGCAGGACGCCCAGGCAGATGAGCCGCGCCTCCTCGCGCCCGGAGACGACCTCGAGGTGCAGGCCTGCCTCCTCGCGCGCGCGGCGCACCACCTCGGCGCCGTTCCGCGCCTCGCGGATCGCCGCCGTCGCGACCGCCCGCACGATGGCCCCGTCGCGCCGGCACACCGCCGCGTAGCGACGCAGCGTGGAGATCAGGCGATCGGCGACCGGGCGTGAGATCGAGCCCGTGGCGAAGACGCCTTCACCCGGGCGGACGGGGTCCCTCTCCTGGTGCAGGGTCTCGAGCGACCCATCGGGAAGCGGGCGCGCCAGCTCCAGCCGGACGGCGTTCGTGCCCACGTCGATCGCGCCGAGGACGACCCGGCGCACGGCTCTCCGCAAGGGTTCTACCCTCCTCCCGTTTCGCAGAGTGTAGGCGGCGACCGCTCCGCCGTCCGCTCCATGACGAGCGAATCCGCACGATTTCACGCACCGGCCGGTGTCGTCACCTTTCCGACACACGCTCGCCACGGCCGCGCCGTCGCCGCCGAGATACAATGATGAGAGGTCGCGCAGCGTCCCCTCATGGCCACCCTCGTTCCATCGCAGAGCGGCACCGAGCCCGCCGCGGCTCCTCCGCTCGCTCCGGCGCCCGCCGCGCTCGGCGTGCCGCCGGGGCCGTCGCGCATCGATCCACCGCTCCTCCCCCTCATCAACCGCGAGCTCTCCTGGCTCGAGTTCAACCAGCGGGTCCTCGACGAGGCCGCCGACGCGTCCCTGCCGATCGCGGAGCGCCTCAAGTTCCTCGGCATCGTCGCCTCGAACCTCGACGAGTTCTTCATGGTGCGGGTGGCGGGGCTCCGGTCGCAGGTGCGCTCCGAGGGCGAGGGCGATCCGCGGCGGCTCTCGAGCGACGGGCTCGACGCGCAGGAGCAGCTCGGGCTCGTGAGCCCGCGCGCCCACCGCATGGTGGTCGACCAGTACCGCCTGTGGCGCGATCAGCTCCGCCCGGAGCTGGAGCGCGCGCGGCACATCCGCATCGTGGCGCCGGACAAGCTCTCCGCGGCGCAGGCCGCCGAGGCGCGGCGCTGGTTCGAGGCGCGCGTCCTCCCGCTGCTCACGCCACTCGCGAAGGACCGCAGCCACCCGTTCCCGCGCCTGCGGAACAAGGCGATCGCGCTCGCGGTGCAGGTCCCGCGGGCGAGCGGCCGGCGCCGGCGCGGCGGCGGCGCGAGCACGCTCGCCGTGGTGGCGGTGCACGGCGCGCTGCAGCGCCTCGTGCCGGTGGGCGGTGGGGGCACGTTCGTGCTCGTCGAGGATCTCGTCCGCGAGCACGTCGGTGAGCTGTTCTTCACGAAGGCGAAGCTCCCCGCCGTCGCCTTCCGCATCACGCGCAACTGGGACCTCGACTTCGACGAGGAGGAGGGCGGCGAGCTGCTCGCGCTCGTGTCCACCCACGTCCGCCAGCGCGACCGCGGCGCGGCGGTGCGGCTCGAGGTCGAGAGCGGGGCGCCGAAGGAGCTCGTGGCGGAGCTGGCGAAGGAGCTGAACCTCGGACCGGACGACATCTACCCCGTCGACGGTCCGCTGCAGCTCCAGGACGTCTCGCCGGTCGTCGAGCTCGCGGAGGGAGACGCCGGCCGGCAGCGCGCCGCGGCGGCGCCCCCGCCGTACGTGCCGCCGGAGCTCGCCGAGGGCTCCATCTTCGAGGCGATCGCCCGGCGCGACTGGCTCCTCCACCATCCGTACGATGGCTTCGACCCGGTGGTGCGCTTCATCGAGAGCGCCGCCGAGGACCCGAACGTGCAGGTCATCAAGCAGGTGCTCTATCGCACCGGCAAGCACAGCCCGTTCGTCAAGGCGCTGCAGCGCGCGGCGGAGCGCGGCAAGGAGGTCGAGGCGGCCGTCTTCCTCGAGATCCAGGCGCGGCTCGACGAGACCGTGAACATCGACGCCGTGAACGCGCTCAAGGACGCCGGCGCGAGCGTCGTCTACGGGTACGACTCGCGGAAGAAGACGCACTGCAAGATCTCGCTCGTGGTGCGGCTCGAGAACGGCGTGCCGCGCCGCTACGTCCACATCGGCACCGGCAACTACAACGCCCTGACGGCGCGCCTCTACACGGACGTGTCGCTCCTCACGGCGCGCGCGGACATCGCCGAGGAGGTCGCGCAGGTCTTCAACATGCTGACCGCGAACGTGACCGGCGAGCTCGAGGCCCAGATCCGGCCGCAGTGGCCGTGGCGCCGGCTCGCGGTCGCGCCGCACGGCCTCAAGGAGCGCATCATCCGCCACGTCGAGGAGGAGGCGGCGGAGGCCGCGGCGGGGCGGCCGGCGCGCGTCCTCGCCAAGATGAACTCGCTCGTCGACCGCGAGGTGATCGCGGCGCTCTACAAGGCGAGCCAGTCGGGCGCGCGGATCGACCTGCTCGTGCGCGGCATCTGCTGCCTGCGCCCGGGCGTGCCGGGGGTCTCCGACAACATCCGCGTCCACCAGGTCGTGGATCGCTACCTCGAGCACTCCCGCATCTTCCTCTTCGGGGAGGGGAAGCGCACCCGCTGCTACATCTCCTCGGCCGACTGGATGCCGCGCAATTTCCACGCGCGCGTCGAGGTGATGGTGCCCATCGACGATCCCGAGGCGCGGCAGCGGCTCCAGGACATCGTCGAGGCGGGTCTCGCCGACACGGCGAGGGGGAGCGTCCTCCGCTCCGAGCTGCGCGATCGATCGCCCGTCTACGAGCGGCTCCGCCCCTCCGAGGGGCGACCGCCGCTGCGCAGCCAGGACGCGCTCGACCCGGTCCGCCGCGGCGACGCGCCGGAGCTCCGCGCGCTGCCGCCGGTGCCTTGAAGACGGGCACCGCCTGGCCCGCGCGGGTTGACGTCTCTCGCCCAACAGTCTAATTGAGGGCGCCGCAGAGCCGTCGTTTACTCCCACCGGCCGAACGCCGCAGCCCCGAGGTACCATGTCCAAGAACACCCTCTCTCCTCAACGCAAGGGCGACCGCCTCGCGGTGCTCATGCCGGGGCTCGGTGCAGTCGCCACGACGGCGATCGCGGGCGTGGAGGCGGTGAAGCGCGGCCTGGGCGAGCCCATCGGCTCCCTCACGCAGCTCGGCCACCTCATGGAGGAGGACGGGTCGATCGGCCCGCGGATCTCGAAGGTGCTGCCGCTGCCGGCGCTCGAGGACCTCGTCTTCGGCGGCTGGGATCCCATCCCGGACAGCGCCTACGACGCCGCGAAGCGCGCGAAGGTGCTCGACGCGCACCTCGTCGACGCGCTGAAGGAGCCGCTCTCCGGCGTGAAGCCGATGCCGGCCGTCTTCGACAAGGAGTGGGTCCGCCGCCTCGACGGGCCGAACGTGAAGAAGGGCTCGAAGAAGGCGATGGCCGAGGCGCTCTGCGACGACATCCGCGGGTTCCTCCAGGCGAACCGCTGCGCCCGCGGCGTCATGGTGTGGACCGGCTCGACCGAGGTCTACGCGGAGTGCGGGCCGGCGCACGCGTCGCTCAAGGCCTTCGAGGCGGCGCTCGAGAAGAGCGACCCGACGATCGCGCCGTCGATGATGTACGCGTACGCCGCGATGAAGAGCGGCCTCGCCTACCTGAACGGCGCGCCGAACCTGTCGGCCGACATCCCGGCGCTGCGGGAGCTGGCCGAGCGCGAGGGCATCCCCACCGGCGGCAAGGACTTCAAGACCGGCCAGACGCTCATGAAGACCACCATCGCGCCGATGCTGCACGCGCGGCTCCTCGGCCTCGAGGGGTGGTTCTCCACGAACATCCTCGGCAACCGCGATGGCGAGGTGCTCGACGACGCGGCGAGCTTCAAGACGAAGGAGGTCTCGAAGCTCGGCGTCCTCGACGAGATCCTGAACGCGAAGCGCTACCCCGAGCTCTACGGCGACATCGACCACAAGGTCACGATCCACTACTACCCGCCCCGCGGCGACAACAAGGAAGGGTGGGACGCGATCGACATCAAGGGCTGGCTCGGCTACGGCATGTCGATCAAGATCAACTTCCAGTGCCGCGACTCCATCCTCGCGGCGCCGCTCGTCCTCGACCTCGCGCTCCTCGGCGACCTCGCGAAGCGCGCCGGCGAGAAGGGCCCGCAGGAGTGGCTCTCGTTCTTCTTCAAGAGCCCCGTCACCGCGCCGGGCCGCGCCCAGGTGCACGACCTCTTCCAGCAGCAGGCGAACGTGCACCGCCAGCTGCGCCGGTACGCCGAGGTGATGGCGAAGGACGTCGCCGCGGCCGTCGGCTAGCGCGGGGCCGCCGTGCACGAGCTCGCGCGGTTCCTGCTGCTCGGCTGCATCGGGGTGTTCCTGGTGAGCCTCGGCTTCATGGCCGTCGCCCGCCCGGCGCTCCCCGAGCGCATCGCGCACTACGGGCTCGTGATCCGGCTGCTCGGCCGGTGGATGTACTGGTGGTCGGGGCCGCTCGTGCGCTGGTTCGACGCGCGCGGCTTCACCGCCGACCACGTCACCGGGCTCGGCGTGCTGCTCACCGCCGCCGCCGCGGCGCTCGCGGCGCAGGGGCTGTGGGCGCTCGCCGGCCTCGTGCTGACGCTCGGCAACCTGTGCGACATCCTCGACGGCGAGCTGGCGCGCCGCCAGAACGCGGTGCGCGCCTCGGGCGCGTTCCTCGACTCGACGCTCGACAGGCTCTCCGAGATCATCCTCTTCGGCGGGCTCGCCGCCGGGTTCACCGACCGCAGCGGGCCGTGCTGGGCCTACGCCGCCATCGGCGCCTCCATGATGGTGAGCTACGCGCGCGCGCGCGGGGAGGGGCTCGGCGTCACCTGCCCCGGCGGCGGGCTCGAGCGCCCGCACCGCATGCTCATCATCATGTTCACCCTGCTCTTCTGCGCGTTCTTCCCCGAGCCCTGGGCGGCCCCCGCGGTGGAGGTGGCCTGCGCGGTCGTGGCGGTCGGCGCGTCTGCGACCGCCGTCGCGCGCATGAGCGCGGTCTACAACCTGCTGCGCCGCGGAGAGGGCCCGGCGGCGCCCGCGCCCACTCCCGCGCCCGCTGCCCCCGAGAAGCGCGCGCCCTCGGAGGCGCGCTGATCCCGGGGCGCCGCCGCGCCGCGCTGGCGGTGGCCCTCGGCGCCCTCG
>JBJMQK010000149.1:0-5304 GCA_045802735.1 Anaeromyxobacteraceae bacterium
AAGGCGTGGGGCGCGACCGGGTTCGCGCCGGCGAGCCGCCAGCGGACGAGCACCGCCCGCTCGCGCGCCGCGAGGAGCGGCCGCCGCCATCCCCAGGCCTCGAAGCGGCGGGTCGCGCCGGGTGCCGGGAGGTGGACGCCCGCCGCCGCGAGCGCGGACTGCTCCGCAGAGGTCCAGGGCTCGGGGGCCGGGCTCCCGCCGACGTCCTGCACGAAGCCGAACCAAAGCGTCGTCGCTACGCCCGCCAGGACCGCCCCCGGAGCGCTGCACAGCGCCGGCCGTCCGGCCTCGCCGTCGAAGTCCGCGACGCCGGAGCCGTCGCCGACCGCGAGGTCGTGGAGCTGCGCCAGGGCGAGCTGCGAGAGGCGCTCGCCCGGAGGGCGCGCGGCGAGGATACGCTGGAGCGTGCGCGCCACGGCGGCGGCGTGCGCCCAGAGCCCTGCTTCGAGCGCGTTCTCGTCCTCGTCGGCGCCTCCGGAGCGCGCGCCGGCCCAGTGGGCGACCATGGCGCAGAGCCCGGCGGCCTTCGCGCCGGTGATGCCTTCCTGCGGGTCGAAGTCCTCCCCGCTGAACCAGTCCTCGATGCGGCCGGCGAGGTCCTGGCCCGCCTTCTGCGCGGCCGGTTCCTTCGCTCCACCCTCGCGCGCGCGTTCGACGGCCTGTGCGATCGCCTCCTCCACCGCCTCGCGCCAGGCGGGGCTGCCGATGCCGGGCATCTCGTTGAGCGCGTCGAGGAGCTTGCGACGCGCCTGCGAGGGGAGCGGTGCGCCGGGGAGGAGGAGCAGCTCGGCGGCGCGGAACGGATCGCGCGGGCGGAAGGCGAGGGCGAGGCGCAGCGGGAGGGCCTGCAAGTGAGGGCGGAAGCGCGACGACTCGGAGAGGCCGAGCGTGGGGAGCCCTTGGCGGAAGAGCGCGGCGTCGAGCGCGCCGCCCTCGCCGGCGACGACGAGCGTGGCGGACGGGAGCGGCCGGTCGCGCAGGGCGGACGCGGCGAGCTCGGCCGCCTCGACCGGCGTGTCGGCCTCGAGGAGGAGGAACGAGCCGTCGCCGGCGAGCGGCGCGCGCGGCAGGGCGGGGTCGAGGAGGGAGCGCTGGAGCCTGCCGAGATCGGTGTCGGCGGGGGCGCACGCAGCGTCCGGCACCGGATCGCAGACGTTCGCGCCGGCGCTGGCGAGGGCTTCGACGAGCCGGAGGACGATCGGGGCAAAGCCCTCGCGCGGCGCCGCGAGGCGGATCGTGACCGGCACCGGGAGCGGGCCCGCCTGCACGACGGCCGCGGCGAGGGCGTGGAGGACGTCGGGCAAACCGGGCTGGAGCGAAGGGGTGGCGAGGGCCTCGAGCGCGGAGAGGTCCGCGAGGCGCGCGCTGCCGGTGAGGGCGGTGCCCCGCCACGCCGCGAGCCGCAGGCGATCGCGGAGCGCGAGGAGGTAGGCGGCGACGCCGTAGGGGTCGGTGTGGCGCGACTCCGAGTAGGAGCGGGTGCCGTCGTCGTGCTGCTCGAGGCGCGAGGCGATGGCGGAGAGGCGGTCCGGCATGGAGGCGGGCTCGGCGGGGTGGCCCAGCACGCGCCCGAGGCGGCGGGCGAGGCCGCGCGGACCGACGCACTCCCAGCCGGCGCGGGCTTGCCCCGGAGCGAGCTGGTGCCGCCAGGCCGTGCCGCCGTCCGTTGGGGTGAGGAGGAGATCGAGCATGCGGGCCTCTCTTGCGAGGAGGAGGCCAGGGTACGGGTCGGTCGGACATGGGATCTCTTCGCGAGCGCGACGGCGCTGCGGGGCGCGCGTTTCGAACGCGGTACGGGGCGAACGCACCCAGGGTCGCGGGGGGCGGGGGACCAGACCCAGACTCGAACCGATGGTGTCCGTGCCGGGCAGATGCTGAACGCATGGACGAGCGCGCGAACATCGAGGCGAAGCTCGACGGCCGGATGCTGCGCGACGTGCTGCGCGAGCGGCTCACCCAGCTCGCGTTCGAGGTCGATCGGACGCGGCAGGAGCGCGGGTTTCGCGAGGCGCTCGATGCGATGCGCCGCTTCTGGCGCTACTCGCCGTTCAACGAGTTCGTCATTCGCCTGCAGCGGCCGAACGCAAGGCGCGTGGCGGCGCGAAGCGTCTGGGAGTCGCTCGGACGGCGGGTGAAGGCGGGCGAGCCGGCGATCGGGGTGCTCGCGCCGACCCGAGGGCGGCGCCGCCTCGGGTTCATCGCGGTGCCGGTCTACGACGTCCGCCAGACGCGGGGGCGGCGGCCCGCGCGCCTCGACCTCGCGCTCGGGGGGAGGTCGCAGCACGTGAAGACGCTCGAGCGCGCGGCCGCCCGGCTCGGGATCGCGGTCGAGTACGGCGGCGTGCAGGACGGCGCCCGCGCGCAATCGGAGGGCGGGCTCATCCGGGTGCGGAGGACCGTGACGGGCCGCGACCGGGTCGCCGCGCTCGCGCACGAGCTCGGTCACGAGGTGCTGCACCAGGCGGAGCGGCTGCGCGCCGAACGCGCGAGGCGGACGCCGAAGCCGCGGACGCATGACGAGCGGGAGACCGAGGCCGACGCGACGGCCTACGTCGTCCTCGGGGTGCTGGGTTTGCCATCGAAGGCGCCGACCTCCATCGCCTGGCAGGGAGGCGACGGAGCGCAGGTGCTGCGGTCGCTGACCCGCGTGCAGCGGGCGGCGAAGGCGATCCTCGAGGCGGCGGGGGTGGCACCGTGAGTGACTGCGCCATCACCTGGCCGGTAGCCCCGGCCACGCGCCGCTCGCGTCGCCCGGCGGCGCGACGACCCGCGCGGCCGTGAGCGCACGCGTGAGGGCGATGTGCATGCGCGTGCCGAGCTCCTTCAAGTCGACCGTCACATCGGCCACGACGATGACCGGCCGCTCCAGGCCCTTCCAGCGCAGGAACGAGTCCACCACGAGACGGCCTTCCATGTCGTCGGCGTCGGCGAGCGCGAACGCGTGGTGGCCGAGCCGCGGCTGGCGGTGAAGGGCGTCGGGCGCGGTCTGGCCGCGCAGCGAGACGATGCCGATGTCGCCCGGCAGGAGCCCCTGCGCGGTGAGCTTGTCGACGAGCAGCGCGACGGCGTGCGCCGTGCTCGACTGCGCCGGGCAGGCGACGAGCCCGAGCGTATCGTCGGCGACGGCGCGCGCGATGACCTTCTCGTCCGCGGGGCGTCCCGCGTAGCGTTCGGCGAGCGCGGCGACGCCCGCCGGCGAGCGCTGCCCGCGCGTGAGCTTGAACGGTGGCGGGAAGAGATCGGACGGCGGCGAGCGGTCCTTCCAGAAGCCTTGCCCGGGATCGTGGAAGGCCCACAGCCGGCGGCCGTCGGAGAGCGCCTTCACGAAGAACCAAGCCTCGTACGGCAGGTCCTGCGCCTCATCGACGAGCACGACGTCCCAGCGCGGCTCGCAGCAGTCCATCGCGCTCTCGAAGTACTTCCGCCACTGCTCGGAGTCGGTGAGGTCCTTCGCGCCCCAGGGACCCGTCGCCGCCTCGGCGACCTTCTTCGCGAGCCCGCTCACGGTCTCGACGTCGACGCCGGTGCCGGCGAGCCGCGCCGCGAGCCACTTTCGCAGCGCCTGGGTGAAGCAGAGGAGGAGCACCTTCTTGCCGTCCTGCGCAGCGCGCCGCGCAGCCTCGACGGCGATGAGCGTCTTGCCGGTGCCGGCGCCGCCCTGGACGAGCGCGCGGTCGTGCTCGGCGAGGGCGTCGAGCGTGAAGAGCTGGAAGGCGTCGAGCGCGAGCCGCTTCTCCTCGCCGAGCTTCACGCGGGCGCCGAGCGAGAGCGACGGGACCCAGGTCTCGCCCCAGAGCTTGTGCAGCCGCTGAATCCAGTCGCCGCGCGCATCGGCCGCGCTCGCCGCGGGGAGGGCGCGCTTCACGATGGCCGGGAACGACTCCGCGAACCAGTGGAGCTGCGTCCTCCCGAGGACGACGTCCGAGAGGTCGTCCTGGTCCGGCTGCCTGTCGAACTCCGTGTCGGGGAAGGCGGCCGCCGCCCCCCACGCCGGCGGGCACGAGCCGAAGCCGTCGAGGCGCCCGAGGAGCTTCGTGAGATAGCCGCGCGCCTGGTCCAGCGGAGCCTTGTCGAGCGGCGTGCCGTTGGACGTCCACTGGCCGCTCTCCTGCCGGAGGTGGCCGCCCTTCACCTCCAGGACGAGGAGCCCGCGCGCCGGGTGGGCGAGCACGAAGTCGCCCTCGCCCAGGTAGCCCTTCACGTCGCGGATCTTGAGGGAGTGCCAGGCCGTCCATCCGTCCGGGAGCTGCGTGCGGAGCGTCTTCCAGACGGCGGTCTCGGCCGCGGAGGAGGTGGGGCGGGGCGCGTCGGACGGGTGGAGGGTGCCGGGCACGGACCGAGCGTGCCATGCGGAGGGGGCGAGTGCCAGGTTTGCGGTCGTGTCCGTGCGGCTGCTGGGATGCGTCTAACGGGAGGCGACGGCGCATGGACTGTATCGACACCGGCGCGTTCGAGGGCTGGGTGCGCGAGTGGCGCATCGGACCGGGGATGAACGACGCGCAGGGTGCGCGGCCGTTCTACGAGCGCGAGCTCGCGGCGAGGGACCGCGACGAGCGCTGGAAGGAGAAGTGTCATCGGGCGCTGGCGCTCCTCGACGAGGGGCTCTACTCCGGGTTCGACGGCGCGGTGGGGGAGGGGTGGGTTCCGATCCTGCACCGCCTGGCGCGTGACCTCGTCGACCTCGGATGGGACCGGCTGGTGCGGCAGGTGAAGGAGAAGTTCGGGAGGCTGGTCGTGTACGTGCCGGAGCGGCGGCCCGAGTTTCACGAGCGGATCGAGCGCGCGACGGAGGAGTCGCTGCGGACGTGTGAGAACTGCGGGGCGGCTGGAAGGACGCGGGAGGGTGCGGCGGTCGTGACGCTCTGCGCGGCGTGCGCCACGGAGCTGAACGGGGGGTGACGGCGACCGGGGGCAGGCATGAGGACCTAGCGCAGTACGCGCATCGTGCCCGGCGCGGTGGAGGCGTCCGAGGACGTGGCCACGATCCTGGCGCTGCTTGAGCGCATTCTGCGAGGCGTTGAGCGCCGGGTCGGGCGCGGCGGCGCGTTCTCGCGTACCATTGCGCCGTGCGCGGCTACGTCGCGACGACCGACCACGACTGGTTCACCTTCCTGAGCGGGCGGCAGCCGCTCGACGAGGTGAACTTCTGGCAGCCGTCGGCGCACGGGTTCAACCAGGCCGCGGGGACGCCCTTCTTCTTCAAGCTCAAGTCGCCGTACAACGCCATCGGCGGCTTCGGAATCTTCGCGCGCTACGAGGCCGCCACCGTGCGGCTCGCCTGGGAAGCCTTCGCCGAGAAGAACG
>JBJMQK010000216.1:0-5556 GCA_045802735.1 Anaeromyxobacteraceae bacterium
GGACTACGAGGGGTTCTGCGCACGATGATTGCCGGGTCAGTTCTCGCGTGGTAAGGGGGTTCTCGTGAAAGGTTCACCCCCCCGGCAGGAGGAAAAGGAGCAGCTCCCCGCAGTGGAAGGCGTCATCACCGACGCTTCCACGCTCGAGGCTGGCGACCGCGTCGTCTACCCGAACCAGGGCGTGTGCCGGATCACGGGCATCGAGACGAAGGAGATCGCCGGGCAGAGGCTCGAGCTCGTCCGCATGCAGCGCGAGGAGGACGGCGCGGCCGTCCTCGTGCCGATGGGCAAGGTGCCGTCGATCGGCCTGCGCAAGGTCGCGACCGCCGACCAGATCGAGGGCGTCTTCCACTACCTGGCGGCGCAGTACGACGACCCCGAGCTCGACTGGAAGGTCCGCCACCGCGACAACGCCGACCGCCTCATCGCGGGCGGCGTCCTCGGCGTCGCGGAGGTGGTGAAGGGGCTCCACTCGCTCTCGCGGATCCGGCCGCTGCCCACGAAGGAGCGCGAGCAGTACGACAACGCGCGCCACCTCCTCGTGCACGAGGTCGCCGTGTCGCTGGCGGTGCCGTTCGCGCTCGCCGAGGACTACATCGACTACGCGCTCATGCCGCCGGCGGGCGTCACCTTCAAGCTGAAGCCGCCGCCGAAGCCGGTCGAGCTGCCCTCCCGGCCGCGCCGCCGCGTGACGCGCACCGACGACGAGGACGATCTCGGGCTCGACGAGCTGGGCATCGTCCTGCCTGGCGATGGCGACCTCAGCGCGGAGATCCCGCCGCTCGCCGAGGGCGAGGTGGAGGGCGTGGAGGGTGCGGTCGCCGTCGAGGGCGACGTCGCCGCGATGCCCGCCATCCCGACGCCCGACGACATCCCCGCCGCCGATCTGGCGCTCGCCGACGACGACGACGCGGACGACGACGACGATGACGAGGCGGACGAGGGAGACGACGACGAGGGCGACGACGAGAGCCCGGCCGTGAAGAAGGGCGCCGCGAAGAAGCCCGCCGCGAAGGACAAGGCCGGGAAGGCCGCGCCCGCCAAGAAGTCGCCGGTTAAGAAGGAGAAGGTCGACAAGCCGGCCGCCGCGAAGGTCGCGGCGAAGAAGCCGGCCGCCGCGGCGAAGCCGAAGGCGGAGAAGAAGGCGCCGGCCGCGAAGGGAAAGAAGAAGTGATCCGCATCGTCACGCTCGAGCCGTTCGACCCGACCGACATCGCGCTGCTCTCGCGCACGCTCTTCCAGGCGTTCGGGCTCGGAACCGAGCACACGGGCGACCGCGCGCTGCCGCCCGAGGCGGAGACCGACGACGGACGCTACGACGCGTTGAAGCTCGTCGAGGAGGTCGAGCCGGTGAAGACCTTCGCGGACGACAAGGTGCTCTACCTCACGAGCGCGCCCCTCGCGATCACCTCCGGCCCGCTCGGCGAGCCGCCCTGCTGGAGCTACGCTCAGTACGGCGGCGAGAAGGCGGTCGTCTCGCTCTCGCGCTTCCCTGAGCGCGGCGTGTCCGAGGCGTCGATCGAGGCGTGGCGGAAGCGGCTCGCACGCGAGTCGATCCACGCGGTCGGGCACCTCTGGGACCTGCACCATTGCTACGACGCGCGCTGCGCCATGCACCCGTCGTGGTCTCCCGCCCTCGCCGCTGCGCCGGAGGCGGAGCTCTGCAACTTCGACCGCGACAAGAGCGAGCGGAAGATCCGGCTCGCGAAGACCTGACGCGCCGTGACGTCGGCCCGGGCAGCGCGCGTCGCCCGGCTGGGCGCGCTCGGCCTGGCGCTCGGCGTCGGCGGGCTCGGGCTCTACGGCCTCTGGTTCGAGGCGACGCTCGCGCGGCGGCTCCCCTCCCCGCTCGACTGGCGCGCGGCCGCGGCGCTCCTCGCCCGTGAGGCGCGGCCCGGCGACGCCGTCGCCCTCGCGCCCGCGTGGGCCGAGCGCGCGCGCGAGGTGCTGCCGCCGATGCTCCCGGTGCTCGCGTTCCCCCGGCTCGCGGGCGAGGACCTCGTGGGGGTCGAGCGCGTGTGGCTCGTCGCGCTCCCGTCGGCGCCGGGCTACCGCGCCGCGGATCGCGACGGCCTCGTCGCGCGCGCGGCGGCGCTGGAGGGCCCGCTCGCGCTCGGCGCGCTCGAGGTGACGCGGATCGACCTCCGCGCACCCACCCTGCCGCTCGCGTTCCTCCCCGACCGGCTCGAGGCGGCCGAGGTGACGGAGGGTGGAGCGCCGTGCGCGGCGCGGCCCGGCGGAGGGTTCGAGTGTCCGAGCGGCGCCGGCGTGGCGCGCGAGGTCCGCGAGGTGGACCTCCTGCCGCGGCCGTGCATCTCCGGGTCGACCGGCGGCGATCCGGCGCGCCCGATCGCGATCGCGTTCCGCGGCGTCCGCCTCGGGAAGCGGCTCCGCGGGCACGCCGGGGTCGTGGGCGAGGCCGCGCTCGAGCCCGACGGCGCGCTGCGCGTCGAGGTCGCCGTCGACGGGCGTCACGCAGCGTCGCTCGAGGTGGCCGGTGGCGACGTCCGCTGGCACGCGTTCGAGGCCGACACCACGCGCGAGGCCGGGCGCGCCACCGCGGTGACCTTCACGGTGAGCGACACCGCCGCCGGCGACCCGCGGCCCTTCTGCCTCGACGCGTACGCGCTGCCGTGACGCCCCGCGCGCGCGCCGCCCTCGCGGTCGTCGTGCCGCGCACGCCGCGCGCCCGCGCGACGTGGGCGTGGGCGGTCGCGACCCTCGCCGTCGTGGCGGCGACCGCCGCCGAGCAGGGGATCGGCCGCGACGAGGGCGTGTACCTCGCGGCCGCCGAGTCCTACGCCGCGTTCCCGGGCGCCGTCCTCCGCGCGCCCGGAGACGCGCTCGCGCTCGCCGACGCCCTCTTCGCGCCCAACCACGAGCACCCGCCGCTCGCGAAGGAGCTCTACGGCGCGACGCACGCGCTCCTCGCCGAGGCGCTCGGGCTCACCTCGCACCTCCAGGGGTTCCGCGCGGGCGCGTTCCTGTTCGCGGCGCTGCTCTCGGCGGTGCTCGCCGCCTGGGGGTTCGACCTCGCCGGGCGGGCGGGCGCGCTCCTCGCGCCGGCGCTCTTCTGGGCGGTGCCGCGGCACTTCTACCACGCGCACCCGGCGGCGCTCGACCTCCCGGTCACAGCGCTCTGGACCGCGACCGCCTTCGCCTGGGCGCGGAGCCTGCGCGCGGCGGCACCGGCGGCAGCCCGCGCCCGCACCGCGCTCCTCTGCGGCGCGCTCTTCGGCGCCACGGTGGCGACGAAGCACAACGGCTGGTTCCTCGCGCCGCTCCTCGCGCTGCACTGGGTCCTCGCGCCCGCGCCCGCGCTCCGCCGCGCGACGTGGGGGGAGCGCGTGCGCCGGGTGCCGCTCGCGCTCCCCGCGATGGCGGTGCTCGGGCCCGCCGTGCTGTTCGCGTCGTGGCCGTGGCTGTGGAGGGACCCGGTCGCGCGCTTCGCCGAGTACGCGCGGTTCCACCTCGCGCACGAGAACTACGCCTGGCACTACCTCGGCCGGATCCTGCGCGAGCCGCCGTTCCCGCTGCCGTACCCGTTCGTCGTGACGGCGCTCACCGTCCCGGCGGCGGTGCTCCTCGCGATGGCGGGCGGCGTCGTGCACGCCGTCGCCCGCGCCGCGCGCACCTTCGGCGAGGCCTCGGACGACGTCCTCCTGCTCCTCAACGCGGTCTTCCCGATCGCGCTCATCGCCTGGCCGTCGGTGCCCCGCTTCGGCGGTGTGAAGCACTGGCTCGCGGCGATGCCGTTCCTCGCGCTCCTCGGCGCGCGCGCGCTCGTCGCGGCCGGCCAGGCGCTCTGGCCCGCGCGCGCCGGCGCGCTCACGGCCGCGCTCGCCGCGCTCGCGCTCGCGCCGGCGGCCTGGGCGGTGGCGCACGTCCACCCGTACGGCACCGCCGCGTACAACGAGCTCGCCGGCGGCGCGCCGGGCGCGGCCACGCTCGGGATGCAGCGCCAGTTCTGGGGAGACGCCGCGGTGGGCGTCCTCGGCGAGCTCGACGCCCACGCCGCCCCGGGGGCGCGCGTGTGGTGGCAGGAGACGGGCCGCGCGGCGGTGGAGGCGTGGCAGCGCGACGGCCGCGTCCGCGCCGACCTGCGCTGGGCGGAGGGTCCAGACGAGGCCGACCTGTCGATCTGGCAGTATCACCAGGAGTTCAGGGACAAGGAGTACCGCACCTGGACGGCGTTCGCGGAGCGCCCGGCGCCCGGCGAGCGCCCGCGCTCCCCGGTCCCGGTGGCGGGCGTCTACCTCGACGAGGTGCCGCTCGTGCAGGTGTACGCGCGGCCGGGGGCGTGGCGCTGACGGGGGGAGAAACTCTCCCCCGAGACCCCCCATCGCGAGCGTCATCGCAATCGAGCACGGCCATCACAATCAACGCCTGAGCCGCAGCGCCACGAGCGTACCGCCCGCGGGCGTGGGCCTCGAGGTCAGCGTGCCCCCGAGGAGCGCCGTCAGCTCGAGCGCGACGGCGCGGCCGACGCCGTCGAGGCCCTCGCCGCCGGCGACCGCGGCGGCATCGTCTCGCGCGGCGTCGTCCTCCACCTCCACGACCGCGAAGCCCGGCTCCGCGCGGCAGGCGACGCGCACGATCGCGCCGCGCCGGCGGCTCCGCGCGAGCGCGTCGAGCGCGCAGAGCAAGAGCTCGAGGACGACGCGCACGATCGCGCCGGGGCTCGCGGCGGCGCTGACGCCGAGCGGCGTGTCGGCCGCGAGGCGCGCGACGGGCGCGAGCAGCGGGCGCGCGAGCCGCACCGCGGTCGCCGCGGCGAGGCCGACATCGCTCGGTGCGTCGCCGGCCGGCGAGGGCTCCGCCCGCTGGAGGCTGCGCAGGTCCTGCGCGAGCTGCTTCAGGCGCTCGACCGCCGCCGTGGCCTCGGCCGCCGCCTCGCGCGCATCGACGAGCGCCGCGCGCCCTGCCCTCGCCCACCACGCCGCCGTGGCGCCGTCCGCAGCGAGGTGAGCAGAGCCCTCGTCGAGCGCGGCGAGATCGGTGTCGAGCGCGGAGAGCGCGGAGACGAGCACGGCGACGGGGTTCGCGATCTCGTGGGGCACCACGCCGCTCACCCGCCCCGGAGGCGCGGAGCGCGCCAGCTCGACGAGGAGCGCGTGCGCGGCAGGTGCTCGCCCACGGGCTGCGGCGCGGGCGACGGCCTCGACGAGGGAGCCCGGCTCGGGCGGCGCGACGAGGACGTCGCACGCGCCGCGGCGGAGGAGCCCGACGGCCTCCGCCAGGCGGAGCGGCGGCGCGACGACGATGCGCTCGGGCGACGGCGCAGCGGGCGGCGCGGCGAGCGCTGCGTCGAGCGTGGCCACGACGACCGCGGCGGGCGCATCGCCGTCGACGACCCGGAACCCAGCGTCGGCGAGCCAGCGCCTCGCGTCCGCGCCGACCGAGCCCTGGATCGCGACGAGGACGGTCCCCTTCGGCTCCGCCACGCACCCTCCTTTCGTCCGCGCGAACCCCCACTGCGAGTCTCGCACCCTGCATGGAGGGGTTGAACCTCCCAGGCGTGACGCGTGGGGGCGTAGAGGCCCCTGCGACTCCATG
>JBJMQK010000247.1:0-7929 GCA_045802735.1 Anaeromyxobacteraceae bacterium
GGCGCGCATCGCCACCTCGGTCTTGCCGTAGCCCACGTCGCCGCAGACGAGGCGGTCCATCGGGCCCGCGCCGGGCCGGCCCTCCTTGCGCATGTCCCTGGCGACGTCCTCGATCGCCTTCGCCTGGTCCGGCGTCGGCTCGTAGGGGAACTCCGCCTCGAACTCGCGGTAGACCTCGTCCTCCTTCGCGAACGCGTACCCCGGGTGCGCCTGCCGCGCCGCGTACACGTCGAGCAGCTCCGCCGCCATCTTGAGGAGCTGCTCCTTGACGCGCGCCTTGCGCAGCGCGAACGACGAGCCGCCGAGCTTGTCGAGGCGGATGGCGTCCGGTGAGGCGCCGGTGAACTTCTGCACCTGGCGCAGCTTCGAGACGGGGAGGTAGAGCCGGTCCTGGCCGTCGTAGGCGAGGACGAGGACGTCGCCCTCCACCCCGCGGATCTGCATCTTCGTGAGGCCGAGGTAGCGCGCGATGCCGTGCTCGACGTGCACGACGAGGTCGCCCTCGTTGAGGTCGCGGAACGCCGCGGCGAAGGCGTTCTCGATCTTCGTGGCGCGCGCGCGCTTGCGCACGCGCTGCCCGAAGATCTCCGCGTCCGCGACGAGCGCCAGGCGCCCGTCCTGGTCCACGAAGCCGGCCGACACGTCGCCGAGCACGAGGTGCGCGTGCACGCCCGGGTCGTACAGCTCCTTCGGCGGCCGCAGCGCCCCGTCGTGCAGGCGCGCCGCGAGGCGGCGGTCCTCGAGGAGGCGCCGCAGCCGGTCGGCCTGGGCGCGCGTGCCGCAGGCGACGACGGCGGCGATGCCGCGCTTCCGCCACTCCTCGAGCCGGCGCGTGAGCGGCGCGAGGGCGCCCTCCTCGCCGTGCGCGCCCTGGATCTCGGCGCGGAGGGCCGAGGTCTCGCCGTAGTCGAAGCGCACCGGCTCGTCGGTGCCGAGCCAGACGCCGTGGCGCCGCACGCAGGGCGCCTTCGCGAGCCGCTCCTGCACCTCCGCAGGCGAGAGGAAGTGCGCCTCCGGCGGCAGCGCCAGCTCCTCGCGCTTCACCGACGCGGCGTGCTCGCGGGCGAGCTCGGCCTGGAGGTCCTCGAGCGCGAGCTCGACGGAGTCGGCGCCGTCGATCCAGGCGAGGACGCCGTCCGGCAGGTAGTCGAAGAGGGTCGCGAGGCCGCCCGCGTGGAACCCCGGGAGGAGCGCCTCGACGCCGAAGAAGGGCGTCCCCTGGTCGATGGCGTCGAGCACCTCGCGCACGCGCGAGGAGGGCCGGTTCACGCGCTCGGCCGCGTCGCGGACCGCGCTCTTCGCCGCCTCCTTCGCGTCGTCGGTGAAGAAGGCCTCGCGCGCCGGGCAGACGACGACCTCCTCGACGTCGCCGAGCGTCCGTTGCGACTCGTGGTCGAACGCCTTCGCGCTCTCGACCTCGTCGCCGAAGAGCTCGAGCCGGACCGGGCGCTCGTCGACGGGGCTCCACACGTCCACGATGCCGCCGCGGACCGCGAACGTGCCCGGGTCCTCGACGAGCGGCACGCGCGCGTAGCCGATGGCGACGAGCCGGGCCGCGAAGGCCTCGCGCTCGAGCGTCACGCCCTTGCCGACGAGCTCGGTGTGCGCCTCGAAGACGGCGCGAGGCACCATGCGGCGGGCGAGCGCCCGTGCCGAGACGACGACCGCCCGCACGCCCGACGGCGAGAGGTGCAGGCGGGCGAGCGCCGCGAGGCGCTCCACCTCGAGCCCGCGATCGGGGGAGAGGTCGTCGTAGGGCAGCACCGGATCGGCTGGGACGCGCAGCACCGCGCCCGGGCCGCCGAGGAAGAAGGCGAGGTCGCGCGAGAGCTCGTCGGCCTCCTCCTCGCCCGGCGCGACGGCGACGAGGAGGCGCGCCGGACGGCCAGGGCCCGCGAGCTCCTTCGCGACCCACCCGCGAGCCGCGCCGGCGAGGCCAGTGACGTCGGCCCTGCGCCGCTCGGCGAGCGCGCGCACGAGCGCCGCGACGGGACCCGGGCGCGCTGCATCTGAGGTGGAGGGCACGGGCGCTGGCATGTGTGCAAACGCCGACGTGGCGCGGCGGGAAAAACGGGGCACCCGTTGTAACGGGACACGGCTCCGGGCGCCGTGTCCCCCGGGCCGGTTCCTTGATCGGTCCGGAAGCGACCGCTACACTCATCTCCGGGTTCCAGACATCTCAAAGAAGGATCGAACGACACCTCATGCGTGTGTTTCGCGTCAGCTTCCTCGTGTCCGCCGTGGCGCTCGCCGCCTGCGGTGGCCCCGTGGAACCCGCGCCTCGGCGGGTCGACGCGACGCCGCTCCTCGCCGTGCTCGCCGCGCCGGCGGCGCCGGGCGCCCGCGAGCTGCGCAGCGGACGCCTCGCGGAGGCGCGCGGCCGGCTCGAGGCCACGCTCGCCGCCGACCCGGACCGCGCCGCCGCCCTGAACGACCTCGCCGTCAGCTACTACCTCGAGGCGCGGCTCGACGCCGCCCGGCAGCTCCTCGAGGAGGTCATCGCGCGCGGCGGCCCGCGCGAGCAGCAGGTCGCGCTCGTGAACCTCGCCGAGGTCTACGCGCAGGACGGGTACGCGAACGCGGCGCTCGCCTATCTCAACTCGGCGCGCGCGGTGGATCCGGCGCGGCCCGAGCCCGCCTACGCGCTCGCGCTCCTCGCCGACGCCCGCGGCGACCGCGCCGCGACCGCCGCCGCGATGAAGGACGCGCTCCGCGCCGACGACGGGGGCGCCGCGCGCCGGGACCTCGCCTTCGCCTTCGCCGAGGCCCGGGTGCACCTCGACGCGCTGCTCGCCGAGGCCGCGGGCGATTCCACCGTCGCCGACGCGCGCTGGCGCGAGCTCCGCGGCGGGCGCTTCCCGCTGCTCGCCCAGGCGGCGCAGCGCCACCTCGAAGAGCCCTGATGGCGGCCGATCCCGCGAGCCTCTCGCAGCGCGCCCGCGACGTGCTGCGCGCGCTCGTGCAGGACTACATCCACACCGGCGAGCCGGTCGCGAGCCAGCCGCTCCTCGCGCGCCACGAGCTCGACTGCTCGCCGGCGACGATCCGCAACGTCATGGCCGACCTCGAGGCGCTCGGCTTCCTCGCGAAGCCGCACGCCTCCTCGGGGCGCATCCCCACCGAGGCCGGCTACCGGCTCTACGTCGACGCGCTCCTCAAGGTGCGCCCGCCGCCCCTCTCCGAGCGCGAGCAGATCGAGAAGGTGACGCAGGACGCGGGCGGCGTCGACGCGCTCCTCGAGAGCACGGCCCGGGTGCTCCACTCGTTGTCGCACCACGCCGGCGTGGTCTCGACCCCGCGTCCGGTGACGGATCCGGTGCGCGAGATCGAGTTCGTGCGCCTGCGCGAGAACCGCGTGCTCGTCGTCTTCGTGACGCAGGCGGGCCTCGTCACGAACAAGCTCCTGCAGCTCGACTTCCCGGTGGAGCCGGGCGAGCTCGAGCGCGCCGCCAACTACCTGAACGAGAAGCTCGCCGCGACGCCGCTCTCCGGCGTGCGCGACGTCATCCTCGCCGAGATGCGCGAGGCGAAGGGCGCGCTCGAGCGGCTCGTGTCGAAGGCGCTCGACCTCGCCGAGCGCTCGTTCGGCGACGCGGCGCCGGGGTCCGACGTGCTCGTCGACGGCGGCGAGAGCATCCTCGACGCCCCCGAGTTCGCCGACGTGGCCAAGGCGCGCGCGCTCCTCCGCGCCTTCGCCGAGAAGGACCGCATGCTGCGCGTCCTCGACCGCGCGCTCCGGGCGCGCGAGGTGCAGATCTTCATCGGCGCCGAGAGCGAGCTCGCGGCGGTGCCGGACGTCTCGGTGGTGGCGGCGCCCTACGGCCGCGGCGACCAGGTGCTCGGGACGCTCGCCGTCATCGGGCCGACGCGGATGAACTACGCGCGCGTGATCCCGCTCGTCGCCCTCACGGCGCGCGAGATCTCGCGGGTGCTGTCCGGCGGCGGGTCCGAAGGGCCCTGACCCGGGTGCGGGCGCCTTGTTCCGCGCCGCGTCCGTATGACACAATGGGTCGAGCGGCACGGTTCCCGCATCGCCGCCTCCACCCATGACCGACGACCGCGACAAGGGCGCCATCGCCGCCGACATCCCGGAGCGCGCCATCGCCGAGGCGCTCGCCGCCGTCGAGCGGCGCAGCTTGCGCACACCGCCGCCCGTCGCCGCGAACGCGCCATCGAGGGAGCTCGAGCGCGTGCGCGCCGAGCTCGAGCTGTCGCAGGAGCAGGGGCGCAAGGTCTTCGAGCAGCTGAAGGACGAGCACGAGCGGCGCCTGCGCACCGCGGCCGACCTCGACAACTACAAGAAGCGGGCGGTGAAGGAGCGGGACGAGGTGCTGCGCTACGGCGTCGAGCGCCTCGTGAAGGAGCTGCTCCCCGTGCTCGACTCGCTCGACCGCGCGCTCGCCGCCGCGCGAGAGGACGAGCCGCTCGGCGCAGGCGTCGCGCTGACGCGCAAGATGCTCGAGGACGCGCTCGGCCGGTTCGGCGTGAAGTCGTTCTCGGCGACCGGCCAGAGCTTCGACCCGCGCGTCCACGAGGCGCTCATGACGGTCGCCACGGCCGACCACCCGCCGCACGTGGTCCTCGAGGAGCAGCAGCGCGGCTTCATGCTGCACGACAGGCTCATCAGGCCGGCCGCGGTGGTGGTCTCCGCCGCGCCGGCGCCGGCCGCGGGGGCGGACGGGGCAGAGACGAAGGAGCCCTGACCGGGACGGAGAGGATCATGGGCAAGGTCATCGGGATCGACCTCGGGACGACCAACAGCTGCGTGGCGGTGATGGAGGGCGGCGACGCCGTCGTCATCCCGAACTCGGAGGGCTCGCGGACCACGCCGTCGATGGTCGCGCTCACCGACGGCGGCGAGCGCCTCGTCGGGCAGATCGCGAAGCGGCAGGCCATCACGAACCCCGACGCGACGGTCTACGTGGTGAAGCGCCTCATCGGCCGGCGCTTCGACGACCGCGAGGTGAAGCGCACCGCCACGCTCGTGCCCTTCCGCATCGTGCCCGCCGACAACGGCGACGCCTGGGTGGAGGTGGCCGCGAAGCGCTACTCGCCGGCCGAGGTCTCCGCGATGGTGCTCGCGAAGATGAAGCAGACGGCGGAGGACTACCTCGGCGAGCCCGTCACCGAGGCGATCATCACCTGCCCCGCGTACTTCAACGACGCGCAGCGCCAGGCCACGAAGGACGCTGGCCGCATCGCCGGGCTCGAGGTGCTCCGCATCATCAACGAGCCCACCGCCGCCGCGCTCGCCTACGGCATCGACAAGGGCGCCCAGGGCGGGAGCGAGAAGATCGCGGTCTACGACCTCGGCGGCGGCACGTTCGACATCTCGGTCCTCGAGCTTCGCCCGCGACAGCGTCATCACCAGGTGCTTCGGACCTGACGCGTCGGCCGTGATGTACGGCAGGTTGATCTCGGTGGAAGAGGTGGACGACAGCTCGATCTTGGCCTTCTCCGCAGCCTCCTTGAGGCGCTGCAACGCCTGCTGGTCCTTCGAAAGGTCGATCCCCTGGTCCTTCTTGAACTCCGCCAGCAGCCAGTCGATCACGCGCTGGTCGAAGTCGTCGCCGCCGAGGTGCGTGTCGCCGTTGGTCGCCTTGACCTCGAACACGCCCTCGCCGAGCTCCAGGATCGAGATGTCGAACGTGCCGCCGCCCAGGTCGTAGACGGCGATCTTCTCGTCCTTCTTCTTGTCGAGGCCGTACGCGAGCGCGGACGCCGTGGGCTCGTTGATGATCCGCTTGACGTCGAGGCCGGCGATCCGCCCGGCGTCCTTCGTCGCCTGGCGCTGCGTGTCGTCGAAATAGGCCGGGACGGTGATGACCGCCTCGGTGACCTTCTCGCCGAGGTACGCCTCCGCGTCGGTCTTCAGCTTCTGGAGGACCATCGCGCTGATCTCGGGCGGGCTGTACGTCTTGTCGCTGACCTTCACGACGACGCCGTCGCTCTTCGGGTCCTTCTCGACCGTGTAGCTGACGAGCTCCTTCGCCCGCTTCGTCTCCGGGTCGTCCCAGCGACGCCCCATGAAGCGCTTGATCGAATAGATCGTGTTCGCCGGGTTGGTCACGGCCTGGCGCTTGGCGAGCTGGCCGACCAGCCGCTCGCCGGTCTTCGTGAACGCGACGACCGACGGCACCGTCCGGCCGCCCTCGGCCGAGGCGATGACGGTCGGCTCGCCGCCCTCCATCACGGCGACGACGCTGTTCGTCGTCCCGAGGTCGATGCCGATGATCTTGCCCATCGTGGTTCGGTCTCCTGTGTGTTGGCTCAGAAAAGGTGGATCAGTTCGTGGTGCCGGCGTCGCCGGCCGCGCTCTCGGTTGTTGGGTCGCCGGCGGCGACGGCGACGAGCGCCGGCCGGATCACCCGGTCGCGGAGCCTGTAGCCGCGTCGCACGACGTCGACGATCTCGCCTTCCGCCCGGCCGCTGCCCGGGACGTTCGCGATCGCTTCGTGCTCGCGAGGATCGAATCTGGCGCCTGCGGTCGCGCCGATCTGGGTCACGCCTTCGCTGTCGAGGAGGAGACGGAGCTTCCGGTCGATCGCGGTCACGCCCTCGACCCAGCCATTTCCGGCGAGCTCGTCGGGCCGGTTGTCGATCGCGAGGTCGAAGTCGTCGGCGATCGCGAGGACCTTGCGGATCAGGTCCTCCCCGGCGAGGCCGAGCATCTGCTCCCGCTCCTCGGTCGTCCGCCGCCGGAAGTTGTTGAACTCCGCCCGCTCCCGCTGCAGTCCGGTCAGGTACTCGTCGGCCTTCGCCTGCGTCGCGGCGAGCTCGCCCTTGAGGGACTCGATCTCGGCCAGCAGCTTCGTCGGCGAGACGTCGAGCTCGTCGATCCGCTCCTGCGCTCGGGTCCGGTGGGCGGGCCGAGGGCCGTTATCTGAGGCGGAATGGTCGACGGGTCGTGAGCCGGGCTCTGGCCGCGGTCCCGGTTCCGGCCGCGGTCCGACGCCGCGGGGAGTCGCCGTTCGAGGGTCGCCGTTGGTCCGGCCGATGGGTCGGCCGCGAAGGTCGCGCAGGTCAGGCATCGATGTTGTGCACCAATTCATTCATGAGGTTGGAGACGAAGCGGACCGTGCCGATCGCCTGGGAGTAGCCCATCCGGGTCGGGCCCAGCACGCCGACGACGCCGACCGCCCGACCCGGCTCGCCGTAGGGCGCGAGGACGAGCGAGACGTCGCGCATCTCCTCGGGCGCATTCTCCGCGCCGATGAAAACCTGGACGCTCGGAGATCCCGCGACTCGGTCGAGAAGCTCACCGAGGTAGGCCCGGTTCTCGAGTGCCGCGAAGACCCGCCGGAGCTTCGCGCTTCGCTCGAATTCGGGCGCCTCCATGACGTGGAGCAGGCCATCGCTGAAGACCTCCTCGATCACCGTCGCGTCATAGTCCCGGATCGCGGCGATGACCCGCTCGCCGACTCGGCGAACGAGGGTCCCGATCGGGCCATCCGACTCGATCCGGGCGAGCGCCCGCTCCGCGTCGGACGCCGTCCGCCCGGCCATCAGGCCGTCGAGGATCACCGCGACCCGGGTGAGCGCCTCCTGTTCGGCGGTCTCGGCGAGGGTGACGAGGACCTGGCGGACGGCCCCTTCGCGGAAGACGATGATCAGGCTCGCGAGCCGGTCGCTGATCGAGACGAGGTCGATACGCCGGACGTGAGCTGCCCGAGGCTTCGCGGGCGTCGCCAGGCCCGCGCTCCGGTTCGCGGCGGCAAGCGTGGTCGCGGCGAGCCGGAACCACTGCTCGGACGCGTGCTGGACCTGACCGAACTGGTGGCGAATCATCAGTTGCTCGACGGCCGACAGCTGGCTGGAGTCGGCGATCGCCTCCACGAAGTAGCGGTAGCCGGCGTCGGTCGGGATCCGGCCCGCGCTCGTGTGCGGGTGCGTCAGGAGCCCGTTGGTCTCGAGGTCCGCGAGGATGTT
>JBJMQK010000250.1:0-12616 GCA_045802735.1 Anaeromyxobacteraceae bacterium
CCGCGGGGCTCGCGCTCGCAGGCGGCGGCGTGCTCGCCGCGGCGGGCAGCGCCGCCGGCACCGTCGTCTGGGCGGTGTGCGCGACGGCGCTCGTCGTAGGCGGCTTCGCGGCGCGGAGCGCGCTCGCGCGCCGGCTCGGCCTCGGCGTCTTCGCGGCGACGCTCGCGAAGCTCGCCTTCTGGGACGTCTGGCGCCTCGCGCGGAGCTACCAGATCCTGGTCTTCATCGCGGTGGGCGCGCTCCTCCTCGCCGCGTCGTACCTGTACGCCCGGCGCGGCCGCGCCACCCCGGGGCGCGAGGCCGCGCCCGACGCGGCGACGTAGTGGCGCTGGGCGCCCGGGCTCCGCAAGTTCTCGGGGGATGGCGCGCCTCCTCATCGTCTCCAATCGACTGCCGGTGACGGTGAAGACCGCCGGCGGCGCGACGGAGGTGGCGCGCAGCACCGGCGGGCTCGCCACCGGCATGAAGGGGCCGCACGAGCGCCTCGGCGGCCTCTGGATCGGCTGGCCCGGCGACCTCGACGGGCTCGCGCCCGGGGCGCGCGCCGAGGTCGACCGGAAGCTCGCCGAGCTGCGCCTGCAGGCGGTGCCGCTCTCGGCCGACGAGATCGCGCGCTACTACGAGGGGTACTCGAACGCGGTCCTGTGGCCGCTCTTCCACTACGCGGTCGCGCGCCTCCCGCAGGAGGTGAAGGACTTCGACGCGTACGAGGCGGTGAACGCGCGCTTCGCCGACGCGGTGGCCGCCGCCTACGAGCCGGGCGACCTCGTCTGGGTCCACGACTACCAGCTCATGCTCGTGCCCCAGCTCCTGCGCGAGCGCATCCCGGACGCGCGCATCGGGTTCTTCCTCCACATCCCCTTCCCCTCCTCCGAGATCTTCCGGCTGCTGCCGCAGCGCGAGCGCATCCTCGAGGGCCTCCTCGGCGCCGACCTCATCGGCTTTCACGCCGCGGCGTTCGTGCGCCACTTCGCCTCGTCGGTGCTGCGGCTCCTCGGCGCGTCGACGAACGTCGACCGCATCCGCTGGCACCACCGCGAGGTGCGGGTCGCGCCCTTCCCGATGGGCATCGACGCCGCGCAGTTCTCGGCGCTCGCCGCGTCGCCCGAGGTGACGGCGCTCGTCGCCGCGCACCGCGCCGACGGCGTGAAGCTCCTCGTCGGCATCGACCGGCTCGACTACACGAAGGGCATCTCGCGGCGGCTGCTCGCGTTCGACGCGCTCCTGCGCGATCACCCGGAGCTGCGCGGCAAGGTGCGCCTCGTCCAGGTGGCGGTCCCCTCGCGCGAGAACGTGGGCGCCTACCGCGAGCTGCGCGAGGAGGTGGACGCCGTCGTCGGGCGCCTCCACGGCGAGTACTCGACCGCGAGCTTCTCGCCCATCCACTACCTGTACCGCGGCCTGTCCCAGCCGGAGATCGTCGCCCTCTACCGCGCCGCCGACGCTTGCCTCGTGACGCCGCTCCGCGACGGCATGAACCTCGTCGCGAAGGAGTTCGTCGCCTCGCGCCCGGACGAGGACGGCGTGCTCGTGCTCTCCGAGTTCGCGGGCGCCGCCGCCGAGCTGTCCGAGGCGCTGCTCGTGAACCCCTACGACGTGGAGCAGACGGCCGGCGCCTTCCACCGCGCGCTCACGATGCCGGAGGAGGAGCGCCGCACGCGCATGAGCGTCCTCCGCGAGCGCGTCATGACCTACGACGTCGCCTGGTGGGCGCGGGCGTTCGTCGCGAGCCTCGAGCGCGCGGGCAACGCGCCCGAGCGCTCGACCGCGCTCACCGCGGGCGACGCCGTGCGGCGCGAGATCGAGCGCGCGCGCGCGGCGGACCACCTCGTGCTGCTCCTCGACTACGACGGCACGCTCGTGCCGTTCGCCCCGACGCCCGACCTCGCCGCGCCCGACGCGGACCTCCTCGCGCTCCTGCGCAGCCTCTCGGCGCGCCCGCGCACCACGGTGCACGTCGTCTCGGGGCGGAGCCGCCGGACGCTCGAACGCTGGCTCGGGGAGCTCCACCTCGGGCTCTTCGCGGAGCACGCCTACTGGTCGCGCGCCGCCGGCGGCGAGTGGACCGCGGCCGACGTGGCGGACACGACGTGGCGCGAGCCGGTGCGGGCGATCCTGCGCGACTTCGCCGAGCGCACGCCGGGGTCGCTCATCGAGGAGAAGACGGTGGGCTTCGCCTGGCACTACCGCGCCGCTGACCCGGAGTACGGCGCGGCGCAGGCGAAGGAGCTGTCGCTCCACCTCTCGACCCTGCTCAGCAACGTGCCGGTCGAGATCCTCCCCGGCGACATGGTGCTCGAGGTGCGGCCGCACGGGATCCACAAGGGCCGCGCCGTGACGCAGGCCCTCGCCGCCGCTCCCGGGGCCGCGCTGGCGCTGGCGATGGGCGACGATCGCACCGACGAGGACCTCTTCGCCGCGCTGCCCGCGGGGAGCGTGGCGGTGCACGTCGGCCCCGGCGAGAGCCGGGCGGCGCTGCGCATCCGCGACGTGCGCGCCGCGCGCGCGCTCCTCGGCGAGATCGCGCAGCACGGGTGACATTCGGAAGGAGAGCTGCGCCCTCCCCCTGTCGAGCGAAGCTCGCCAGGGGCCCCCTCCTGCTCGCAGGGGCCCACGCGCCACTTCGTGGCGCTGTCCCTGCTTCGCGCCTGCGGCGCGTATCGTTCGGAGGCTACTTCAGGAGCTCCTTCGCGAGGTGCGCGCCCAGGGCGCGGAGCCCGTCGTCGAGCATCGCGCGGCCCTTGTCGGTCGCGAGCGTCGCGCGCATGCCCTCCGGCGCGAGGCCGAGCTCGAGGTTCATCCGCACGAGCACCGCCGAGATGGCGGGCGACGCCGGCGCGGCCTTCACCCGCGCGCGCCGCGCCACCACCCCTGCCGAGAGCTTGTCGAGCTGGGCGTCTTCGGTCGTGCGTGGCCCCCTCGAGCGGGCGAGCGCCTCCGAGATACCCCGATAGAGGTCGTCCGCGACGCCGGGCCGCTCGATGGCGCGCGACACGCGGTCGTGCGCCTCGTCATCCTCGACGTTCAGGGCCTCCGCGTAGGTCGGCGCGACCACCCGGGCGAGGTCCGCATGGGTGAGGACGTGGGGGAGGCGTCGGGAAAAAAGCGTCATGGGGGCGGCACCTCTGAAGTATGTTCTCCGCCGACGGCGCCTCGCCACGCGAGGCCATATGATCCGTCGGACGAGGAGGGCAGGCGATGGCACAGAACCCCGGAGCGATGAAGCGCGTCAAGGAGTCGGCGCGCCGCGATTACCAGCGCGGCAAGGCCGCGAAGAAGGAGCAGCGCAAGCGCGAGGCCGAGGAGCGCAAGAAGGACCGCGCCCCGGGCGAGGACCCGGACATCGCGGGGATCGTCCCCGGTCCGCAGCCGCTGCCGGAGGAGTAGGAGAGTCTCGCCGGGCCTGGGCCGAGCCCTGCGCTCGCCCGCCCACCCCCCCTCGCCGCGAGGTCGCGTGGCGCGCCGGCGCCACGGCGGGGCATCGCCTTGCCCGGCGACGGTCCTAACCGCCCGCGCCCGTCGCGCGCGGGTCCACGAGCACGCGCTGCCGGTAAAGCTCGAGGAGCACCTCGTCGGCGAGATCCGCCTGCGCCTCCGCCCGGAGCCGCGCTCGCACCGCCGTCACCGGCTGGTCCCCCGTGAAGCGCACGAGGAGCGGGTAGGCCTCGCCCGGCAACGACACCGCCTCGAGCTCGCTGTAGGCGCCGAGCGCGACGCGACCGTCGGGGAGCCACTGCACGGTGGCGCGCGGATCGAGCTTCAGCACGTCGGGGAGCGCGGGCAGCACCGCGCGGTCGAGCGCGCGCGCGACGGCGCGGCGCCCGAGCACGCCGTCGAGCCCGAGGATCGCCTGGAGCCCGGCCGCGTCGATCTTCGTCACGACCTCGTACGCGCGCCGGTACAGCTCCGCCTCGCGCCCCTGCCAGGCGCCCCACGCCGCCGCGTACGCCGCCGCCGGCGGCGCGACACCGTCGATGTCCTCCGGGCCGATCGGCGCGTTGCGCGGCCGCGGCGGGAGGTCGAGCGCCTCGGGCATGAGCTCGAGCAGCGCGAGGCGGGCGAGCTGGATCTCGACGAGCGAGACCAGCTCCTTCACGGCGGTCCAGAGGCGGCGGCCGTCCTCTCCCGCCACGTACTTGCAGAAGTACGTGGAGCAGACCGCGTCGCGGTGTGCCCAGATCGTACAGCCGCCCTGCCCCTCCGCGTAGAACGGGCAGCGCAGCCCCTCGGCGCGGCCGAACGCGTGCCGCGCGCTGTCGTAGAGGAGCGAGAACGTGCGCGGCGGCTCGAGCCACGCCGGGGTCACGCCGACGCGGGAGGCGACGCGCGCCTCCACGCGACGCCGCCCCTCCGCGCCCTCTGGCGTCGCGTCGGAGAGGATCGCGCCGACGAGGTAATTCGGCAGGCGCGGGTGGAACGTGCAGCACTTCGTGTCGGCGCGGAAGAAGCGCGGGATGCCGTCCACCGGGCGCGCGCGCTCGCCGGCCGCGCCCTCCAGCATCGCGCACGACGCGCAGGTGGCCTTCGTCTCCGCGGGCACCTCCCGCTCGAAGGGCGCCCCGAGGATCGGGCGGTACAGCGCGGGCAGCGCGTCGCGCAGGGGGGCGCTCGGGTTCACCATGCGCCGGAGCTAATGCGCCCCCGGCGAGGGCGCTCGCGCCACGTCCTCCTCGACCGCGCGCCGCCAGCCGTGGTCTCCTCCGCCGCGATGCGCGCCACCTGCCTCCGCTGCCTGCGCCCGACGGACTTCTGCTACTGCGAGCTGCTCCCCGCGCTCACCTCCCGCACGAAGGTCGTGCTGTTGCAGCATCCGCGCGAGGCGCGGCTCGCCATCTGCAGCGCGTGGCTCACGCACCTCGCGCTGCCCGGGTCGGAGCTCGTCCGCGGCGTGCGCTTCGACGCCGACCCGCGCGTGCGCGAGCACGTCGCGACGCCCGGCGCGGCGCTGCTCTTCCCGGGCGAGGGCGCGGTGGACGCGCGCACCCGGGCGGACGATCCACCTCCCGTGCTCCTCGTCATCGACGGCACCTGGCACCAGGCGCGCAAGGTGCTGCGCCAGAACCCGGTGCTCGCGGCGCTGCCGCGCGTCGCGATCGCGCCGGAGCGGGCGAGCGCCTACGGCGCGCTCCGCCGCGAGCCTGCCGAGGGGTGCCTCTCGACGGCCGAGGCGGTCGCGCTCGCGCTCGGCATCCTGGAGCGCGACGCGGGTCGCTTCACCCCCATCGTCGAGGCGTTCCGCGAGACGGTCGCGTGGCAGCTCGCATGCGCGGGTGGGGTGCGCCGCGCGCCCCGGCACCGTCCGGCGGGGTGACGATAGGTCACGTCTCCCGGGCGCGGAGAGGTTACACTACCCCGATGGCGCCCGGCCCCGCTGCGACCCCGCCGCCGCTCCTCTCGGCCGGCGCGGTCGTGGTCCGACCGGCGGAGCACGGGCACCTCTTCCTCCTGCTCCGCGCCTACCGGAACTGGGACTTCCCGAAGGGCGTCGTCGAGCCGGGAGAGGACCCGTTCCACGCGGCGGTGCGGGAGGTGGAGGAGGAGACGGGCGTCGTCGACCTCGAGTTCCACTGGGGCCACGAGTTCCACGAGACGCCGCCCTACGGGCGCGGCAAGGTGGCGCGCTACTACGTCGCCGCGACCCGCGCCGAGGCGGTGGCGCTCCGGCCGAACCCGCTCTCGGGCATCTACGAGCACCACGAGTCGCGCTGGGTGAACTACGCCGAGGCGCGCCGGCTCGTCGTGCCGCGCGTCCAGGCCGCGCTCGCGTGGGCCGAGGCGAAGATCGCCGCGGCCGCCGCGCTCACGCCGCCGCGCAGCCGGTGAGCTCGGCGAGCACCTCCGGGAAGCCCTCCCGGAACGTCGGGTACGCGGGGCGCCAGCCCAGCACCTCCGCCGCGCGCGCGCTCACGAGCCGCACCCCGCCGGCGAGGGGCTCGGCGATGCCGCCGGCGACGAGCGCGGCGGCGAAGGCCGGCAGGCGCCGCGGCGCGCCGGTCCCGAGCCGCTCGGCGAGGAACCGCATGTAGTCGGCGACGTGCACCGGCTCGTCGTCGGCCACGTTCACCGGATCGAAGCCGGCGCGCCGCTCCGCCGCGCGCGCGAGCGCCTCGCCGGCGTCGTCCACGTGGACGAGGCTCGCCCACTGGCGGCCCGTCCCGACGTAGCGGCCGCGGCGACCGCGCAGCATGGGCGCGAGCACGCCCGCGAGGAACGGGCCGCCCGGTCCGTAGACCTGCCCGAGCCGCACCGCCGTCGCCGACGCGAAGCCGAGCGCCCTGGCGCCGTCGAGCGCGATGCGCTCCCCCTTGACCTTGAAGCGTGCGGCCCGGTACGGCGCGAGGGGCGCGCGCTCGTCGGTGAGCGCCTCGCCGCGATCGCCGTACACCCAGGCGCCGCTCGCGTAGACGAAGGCGCGGGCGCGCAGCGCGCCCGCGGTGAGCAGCGCGCGAACCCAGGCGTGGTCCTGCACGCCCACGTCGCGCTCGAGCACGGGCGTGATGCGGCGGGTGTAGTAAGCGGCCTGCGCGCAGTGGACGATCGCGTCGGCCCGGCGCGCGGCTTCGCGCCACCCTTCACCGCGCAGGTCCGCGACGACCGCCCGCGCGCCGAGCGCCTCGACCGACCGCGCGCCGGCCGCCGAGCGGACGAGGCCGATGACGTCGTAGCGACGGCGCACGAGCGCCCGCACGGCCGCGCTCCCGACGAAGCCGGTCGCACCGGTGACGAAGCACCGCATGTCCCTCACCCCCGCAGGTGATGTTTCACGCTGAGTAGGCCCGAACCGAGCGGCCGCGTCAACGGGGATGGAGGCCCGCGTGCCGGCGCCGCGCAGGACGCCTTAGATTTCGCCCGGGAACGACCGATGACCAGAGTCCGCATGTACGTGAAGCAGGGGTGCCCCTACTCGGCGGGGGCGAGGCGCCTGCTCGACGAGAAGGGCATCCCGTACGAGCAGATCGACGTCACGGCGCACCCGGAGAAGCGCCAGGAGATGGCGCGCGAGACCGGCGGGCGCACCACGCTCCCGCAGATCTTCTTCGGGCACCGCCACGTCGGCGGCTACGACGACCTGCAGGAGCTCGACCGCACCGAGGGCGTGAGGTCGGCGCTGGACGAGGCCGAGCAGCCGCCGGCGTAGGGGGGCGCCCTTCGACTCCGCTGAGCGTAGGCCGCGCAGCGGCCGGAGTCGAAGGGCGGGCGCACCTACGCCCAGCGCAGCTCGGCGGTGAAGTGCCGCAGGTAGCGGCTCTGCTTCGCGATGCGGACGCCGCGCACCTCGCGCGCCCGCGCCTTCGTCTCGAGCACGACCTCGGCCGCGTAGTCGAAGTGACTCTGCGTGTACACGCGGCGCGGGAACGCCAGCCGCACGAGCTCCATCGGCGCGTACGTCTCGCGGCCGTCGTCGAGCCGCTTCCCGAACATGACCGAGCCGATCTCGACGCCGCGGATCCCGCCCTCGAGGTAGAGCGCGTTCCCGAGCGACCACGCCGGGTAATCCTCCGGTGCGAGGTGCGGCAGGAACTCGCGCGCGTCGAGGTAGACCGCGTGCCCGCCGGTCGGCTCGACGATCGCGACGCCGCCGGCGAGCAGCTTCTCGCCGAGGTACTCGGCCGTGCGCAGCCGATAGCGCAGGTAGTCCTCCTGCACCACCTCGTCGAGCCCCACCGCCAGCGCCTCGAGGTCGCGGCCGGCGAGCCCGCCGTAGGTGGGGAAGCCCTCGGTGAGGATGAGGAGGTTCCGCGCCGCCTCCAGCCAGCGATCGTCGCGCAGCGCGATGAACCCGCCGATGTTCACGAGGCCGTCCTTCTTGGCGCTGAAGGTGCAGCCGTCGGCCAGCGAGAACATCTCCTGCGCGATCTCCTTCACCGTGCGTGACTCCTGCCCCGGCTCGCGCAGCTTCACGAACATCGCGTTCTCCGCGAAGCGGCAGGCGTCGAGCACGAGCGGCTTCCCGAAGCGCGCGAGGAGGTCGCGGTAGGCGCGCAGGTTCTCGAGCGACACCGGCTGGCCCCCGCCGGAGTTGTTCGTGACGGTGATCATCCCGAACGGCACGCGGTCGCCGCGCTCCTTCAGCAGGTCCTCCACGCGGCCGAGGTCGATGTTTCCCTTGAACGGGTGGCGCTCGCGCGGCCGGTACGCCTCGGGGACGACGAGGTCCACGGGCTCGACGCCCTGGTACTCGAGGTTCGCGCGCGTCGTGTCGAAGTGCGTGTTCGACGGGACGACGTCGCCGCGCTTCGCCGCGACCGAGAAGAGGATGCGCTCCGCGGCGCGGCCCTGGTGCGTCGGCACGAGGTGGGCGTAGCCGGTGAGGTCCTTCACCGCGGCCTCGAGCCGGTAGAAGCTGCGCGCGCCGGCGTAGCTCTCGTCGCCCTCCATGATGGCGCCCCACTGCCGCGCCGACATCGCGCCCGTCCCGGAGTCGGTGAGGAAGTCGAGGAGCACGTCGTCGGCGCGCAGGCGGAACGGGTTGAGCTTCGCCGCCTCGAGCAGCCGCTCGCGCTCGTCGCGCGTCGTCATGCGGATGGGCTCGACGGACTTGATGCGGAACGGCTCGATCCGGGTGTGCGGCATGGCGTTCCTCCGGGGGGAGGTGCCTTTGTGTCCCCGCTGCGCCGCGGAGGCAACCCGCGCACGCGCGCCCACCGCGCACCACAGCACCCCCGGTGCGGGCGGCCGCGCCGCTTGCTACGCTTCCCGTCCCCTGGCGAAGGGACGGAGGTCGAGCGCGCGTGTGGTTTCTCCTGTTCGCCCTCGGGGCTGCCACGCTGCACCTCGTCCGCCTGCCGGCCGCGGCGGCGCAGTTCGTCACGGTGCTGCCGCCGCCGGAGGCGGCCTACGCGCTCTACTTCCTCGCGGCCGCGCTCGCCCGCTTCGTCATCCGCGACGTCCGCGTCGCGGCGCTCGAGCGCGGCGCGCGGCGCGACTCGAGGCGCGCGCGCCGGCCACTGGTGCAGCCGCCCGGGCTCGTCGACGTCGGCGTGGGCGTGGGGCAGGGCGTCGCGAAGGTGGTGCTCGGGAGCGACGTCCTCGGCGCGGCGATGACGGGAGCGGCCCTCCTGTTCCGCCTCGCGGCGTCGCGCCCGGTGGACCGCGCCGCGCTGGTGCGGCGCGCCTCCGAGCGGCGCCGCGCCATCGCCTGGGAGGGCCGGCGCGCGACGGCCTGCGTGCTCGCGGTCGGGCTCGTGTGCGTCGGCGCGGCGTGGGCGCCGCTCGCGCGCCCTCGCGTCGTCGCGGCGGCGGCGGCGCTGCGGACGAAGCTGCCGGCGCGCTATCCCTTCGCGCTTCAGCGGAGGACGTAGCGTGACGAGCACCGCACGCCGCCCCTGTCGCCGGTCGGGCGCGGTAGCATGCACGCATGTCGAACCTCGCTCCCCGGCGCACACCCGACCACCTCCGCGTCGACCCGGCGATGCTCGTCGGAACCGCGGCGCCGGCGCACGGCGCGGCGCTGCGGCGGCTCGCCGTGTTCGCGCTGGGGGGCGTCGCGGCGCTGGCGCTCGGCGGGTACGTGCTGCAGGGGGCGCTGTCGCGGGCGCGCGGCGCGACCGCGGCGGCGACGCGCGCGCTGCCGCCGCTCGCGGTCGAGGGGGAGGCGACGGCGGAGCCGGCGCGCCCCGAGCAGCGCATCGCGACCCCGCGCGAGCTCGCCGAGCTCCACAGGAGCTGGGTGGGGAGCGAGACGATCGCCCCGCGCGACCCGGTGCGAGACGCCGCCACCGGCGAGGAGGTCGGCGCGTTCCAGGGGTTCGGCGTGGACGTCGCGACCTCGCCGCCCGGCGCGCGCGTCGTCGTGGACGGGAAGGAGCTGGGGATCTCGCCGCTCCTCGCGTCGGTCCGCTGCGTCCCCGGCGCGACGGTCGAGGTGCGGGCGGAGCGCGCCGGGCGGGAGGCACGGACGACGACGCGCTGCCGCGAGGACGCGCTCGTGAGGCTGCACCTCAGGCTCGGGTCCGCCGCGGCCCGTTGACGATCGGTGCGGGCTCGGGCGCGCGCGGCAGGCGCGGGAGCCGCGGCGGCCGCTGTCCGTGCCGGACGGCCCCCGCCACGGGCTCGTAGGCGAGCTCCTCCGCGGACCGGACGCAGCGGAGCAAGAGCCCGCCGCGGCTCATGTCGCCCCGGCCCACGAACGTCGACGGGAAGAGGAGGCGCTCGCCGAGGACCTCGAGCAGCGGGCCGACGTACTTCGCGGAGGCGATGCTGCCGAGGAGCACGACCTCACAGCGCGGTCCCGCGGCGTCGCACAGCGCGCGCGCGTCGCGGAGGAGCGGCTCACGGTAGCGCGCGTCCGCGGGGTCGATCGGCACCGCCGCGAACGCCCGCAGGTCCACGGCGCGGACCTCCGCGCTCGGCGCGACGAGCCCCGCGCCCGGCGCGATGACGAGCGCGCCGGCCACGCCGCGCGGCGGCCGCCCGAACGCCTCGGCGTAGGCGAGCTTGCCGCGGAAGTAGAGCCCGCTCGTGAAGCGGAAGACCTCCCCGAGCGGCGCGCCCGCCCCGGACTGCACCGCGCGCGCGAGCGGGAACGTCGCGCCCGGGCGGAGGACGAGGCCCATCCGCTCGCCGGCGCAGGACGCGGGGGAGAGGAGGAAGACGCGCGGGGGCGGGGCAGGCACGGAGGGAGAAGATAGGGGCGCGCGTGCCGGTTATCCTCTCCGCGTGCCGCACCGCCCGCTCCTCGTCGCGGCCACTCTCGCGGTCGCGCTCGTCGCCTGCCGCGACCCCACGAAGCCGCGAACGCCCGCGACGGCCGACGCCAGCGCCAGCGCCGCCGCGTCGGCGCCGCGCCTCGACGTCGCCGCGTGGACGCGGATGAGCCCGGCGGCGTTCGGCTGCTGGATGGAGCGGATGCTGGGGCACCGCGACGACCGCTTCAACTGCGCGACGCGGCGCGAGGTCGCCGAGGGCGACCCGTGCATCGACCCCGACACCTACCACGACGGGCCCGAGTTCCCACCGGCGGGCGCGCCGCGGCTCCACCCCCTCCTCCGGCGCGTGGACCTCTCCTGGGAGCACGGCGCCCTCCAGGCGGCGACCTTCACCTTCGCGCCGGAGGTCCGGGACGCGGACATGGCCCGCCTCCTCGGGCTCGACCGCGGGGGCGTCGCGGACGCTGCGAGCGCCGGGCCGGGCGTGTGCGACGCACCGTGCTACGAGCTCGAGGTCTTCGAGGCGGCGGACGACGACTGCGAAGGCGACGACGACGCGGCAGACGTCCGCTGACGCTCCGGCGGCCGAGCGGGCGCCTCCCATACCCGTCTGAGGCTCCCCGCCGGCAGGGCGCGGCTCCTATGGCTCCTGTATCGCGAGCGCGTCCGCGCCCTTCGCCCTGGAGCCGCGCCATGTCCACCTCTCCGACGGTCCCCGAGGCGCTCGTCCGCCGCATGGCGGCCCTCGTCGGCGAGCGGAACTGCATCTCGGATCCGGCGCAGCTCCTCACCTACGAGTGCGACGGGATCACCCACGGCCGGACGCGCCCTTCACTCGTCGTCCTGCCGGGGTCGACCGAGGAGGTCGCCGCGGTCGTGAAGCTCGCCTGCGACGCGGGCCTCCCCATCGTCCCGCGCGGCGCCGGCACCGGCCTCTCCGGCGGCGCCCGGCCGACGCCGGGCTGCGTCGTCATCGGCCTCGCCCGCATGAACCGCATCCTCGCCGTGGACCTCGAGAACGCGACCATCACGGTCGAGCCCGGCGTCATCAACCTCGACGTCACGCGCCGCGTGGCGGGCGCGGGCTTCTACTACGCCCCCGACCCGTCGTCGCAGGGCGTCTGCACCGTCGGCGGACACGTCGCCGAGAACTCCGGCGGCGCGCACTGCCTCAAGTACGGCTTCACCACGAACCACGTGCTCGCGGCGCGCGTCGTGCTCGACGGCGGCGAGGTGGTGGACCTCGGCGGCCCCGCCCCCGACCCGCCGGGCTACGACCTGCTCGCGGTCCTCGTCGGCAGCGAGGGCATGCTCGGCATCGCGACCGAGGTGACGCTGCGCCTCCTGCGGAAGCCCGAGCACACCCGCACCTTCTTCGCGACCTTCCCCTCCACCGACGAGGCGGGCGCGGCCGTCTCGGGGATCATCGCCGCCGGCATCCTCCCCGCCGCGATCGAGATGATGGATCGCCTCGCCATCGAGGCGGCGAAGGCGGCGACCGGGATCGACTGGCCCGACGTCGGCGCGGCGCTGCTCATGGACGCGGACGGCCCGGCCGGCGAGGTCGAGCACGTCTCGGCGCGGGCGGTGGAGATCGCCCGCGCCTCGGGCGCGCTCGAGATCCGCATCCCGCGCGACGAGGCGCAGCGCCAGCTCATGTGGAAGGGGCGCAAGTGCGCCTTCGCCGCGATGGGGCGCATCAGCCCGAACTACCTCGTCGAGGACGGCGTCATCCCGCGCAGCGAGATCGCGCGCGTGCTGCGCGACATCGACGCGCTGGCGCGCGAGGCGCGGCTCCGCGTCGCGAACGTGTTCCACGCCGGCGACGGCAACCTCCACCCGCTCGTGCTGTACGACGCCCGCGTCCCGGGCGAGGAGGAGCGCGCCGCGCACGTCGGGCGGGAGATCCTCCGCCTCTGCGTCCGCTACGGCGGGTCGATCACCGGCGAGCACGGCGTTGGCGCCGA
>JBJMQK010000260.1:0-11334 GCA_045802735.1 Anaeromyxobacteraceae bacterium
CCGCACCGCCCCGCGCCGCCTCCACCGTCCCCGCGGCTCCGGTCGCGGTCCGCCCGCCGCCGCCGCCGCCCTCCACGACCGACGCCGACGAGGAGGACGACCTCGCCGACGAGCTGCAGGAGGCCGATTTCCTCATCGAGCAGGGGCTCCTCGACGACGCCCGCGAGGCGCTCACCGCGCTCGCCACATTTCACCCCGGGCACGCGAAGCTCGCCGCGAAGCTCGCGGAGCTGGCGCAGCGCGCCGCCGCGCCGCCCGCCCCTCCGCCGGAGACGCAGGCCGCGCCCGCCGCGGAGGACGAGGGCTTCGACATCGCACGCGAGCTCGCGGAGGAGCTCGGCGCCACGCCGTCCTCGTCGAACGACGAGTTCCAGTACTCGGTCGAGGACGTCTTCAGCCAGTTCAAGCGGGGCATCGCCGAGACCGTGAAGCCGGAGGACGCCGATACGCACTACGACCTCGGCATCGCCTACAAGGAGATGGGCCTCCTCGACGACGCCGTGCACGAGTTCGAGGTCGCGCTCTCGGGCAAGGGGCGGAAGAAGGAGGTCGACTGCCAGACGATGATCGGCCTCTGCCGCATGGAGAAGGGCGACGGCCTGGGCGCCGTCGAGGCGTTCCGCCGCGCGATGCGCTCCGACTACCTCACGCCGGAGGCCGCGCGCGCCGTCCACTACGAGCTCGGCGCCGCGTACGCCGCCGCGGGCGACGGCGAGAGCGCGCTCCACTACCTCCACAAGGTCCTGAAGGTCGACCCCCGCTTCCGCGACGCCAAGGCGTTCGTGGCGCGGCTCGGCGGCGGGCCCGGCCGTCCGCCGCCCGGGGACGAGCCCCCCGCGCCCCCGCGCCCCCCGGGCGGCCCGCCCGATCGCGGGCCCAAGAAGAACATCGGCTACGTCTAGAGAGCGCCCCTCGTGAACTACCTCGACTTCTACGAGCTCTCGCAGGAGCCCTTCTCGAACGCGCCGGTCTCGCGCTTCTACTACTCGTCGGCCCAGCACGCGCAGGCGCTCATGCGCCTCATGCACGCCGTCTCGCAGATGAAGGGGCTCGCGGTCCTCGTCGGCGACATCGGCGCGGGCAAGACGACGCTCGCGCGGCGCATGCTCGACAACCTGCCGGAGGACGAGTACGAGGCCGCGCTGCTCGTCATCATCCACTCCGGCATCGACGCCCACTGGCTCCTGCGGCGCATCGCGCTCCAGCTCGGCGTCGAGAACCCGGCGGACGAGAAGCTCACGCTCCTGTCGCAGCTCTACCAGCGCCTCGTCCGCATCTACGAGTCGGGCAAGAAGGCCGTGGTCCTCATCGACGAGGCGCAGATGCTCGCGTCGCGCGAGATCATGGAGGAGTTCCGCGGGCTCCTGAACCTCGAGGTCCCCGAGCGCAAGCTGCTCTCGTTCGTGTTCTTCGGGCTGCCCGACATCGAGGAGAACCTGAAGCTCGATCCGCCCCTCGCGCAGCGCGTGGCGCTCCGCTACCGCCTCGAGCCGCTCACGCAGGAGGCGACCGAGTCGTACGTCCGGCACCGGCTGCGCCTCGCCGGCGCGGCGCGCGTGCCGTTCACGGAGGGAGCGATCGCGACGATCCACCGCTTCAGCCGCGGGACGCCGCGCATCATCAACACGATCTGCGACAACGCGCTGTTCGAGGGGTTCCTCGCGCGCACGAAGGAGGTGGACGAGCGGCTCGTCGAGCGCGTCGCCCGCGACCTCGCGCTCGCCGCGGCGGGGACGCCGTCCCCGCGCGCGACGCAGCCCGCGCCCGAGCACCTCGACCTCGACGAGATCGACCGCTACCTCGAGTCGCTGAGCAAGTGACCGGCGTGCTCGCTCCCGTTGACCCTCGCGATGGGGGGTCTCGGGGGGAGAGTTTCTCCCCCCGGGGTGAGGCGCCGCAGGCGCCGGATCTCGAGCCGTGAAGGCCAGGGTCGCCATCGTCTTCGTCGCCGTGGTGCTGGCGCTCGGCGGCGGCGCGCTGTTCGCGCTGCGCACGCCGTGGGCGGGCGCGCGCCTCTGCTCGCTGGCGCTCGGGCGGGTCCGCGCCGCGACGGGGCTCGCGGTCGCGGCGGACGCCTGCCGCGTCGACCCCTTCCACCTCGAGGTGACCGCGACCGGGATCCGCGCCGGCGAGGCCGCCGCCGCGCCGCTCTTCAGCGCCGAGTCGCTGCGCGTCCGCCTGGGCCCGGTCGCCGCCCTCGGCGGCCGCGTCGTGCTGCGCGAGGTGCACCTCGCGCACCCGCGCGTCACCGCGACGCTCCCGCCGTCGTCGGGCGGCCGTGACGCGCCGTGCCCGCCACCGGCGCTCGACGCGGTCGAGATCCAGCGCCTCGCCATCGACGGCGGCTCCATCGACCTCCGCTTCCCCGGCGGCGAGCGCCTCGTCGTGGGGCGCCTCGACGTCCGCAGCGTGCCCGAGCGCCGGGGCGCCCTCGCCGCGCTCGCCTCCCCGGGGCCGCGCCGCGCCGGGATCGACGTCGACGTCGGCGGAGCGCGCGTCGAGTGGGACGGCCGCGCGCTTGACGTGGACGCCGCGCGCGTCTCCGCGGACCTCGCCCTCGACCTGTCGCACCTCGAGGTCCACGAGGCCTCCGCCCGGGCGCCGGGCCTGGAGCTCACGGTGAAGGGCCGGGTCGAGCGGCTGTGCCGGCCACGCTTCGACCTCGACGCGACGGCGCGGGGCGACGTCCGGGCGCTGCTCGCGCTCCTCGGCCGGCCCGGCGCGGACGCGGCCGGCGCGGTGCGCGCCGAGGTCGCCCTCACCGGCACGACGGCCTCGCCCCGGCTCGACGGCGAGGTGCGGCTCGCGGCGGTGCGCCTCGGCTCGTTCCACCCCGGCGACGCGACCGCGCGCCTGCGCCTCCGCGGGAAGGAGCTGCGGGTCGAGGCGCTGGAGGTCCCCGGGCAGGGCGGCCGCGTCTCGGCGCGCGGCGTCGTGCGCTTCGGCGCGCAGGTCGAGCTCGAGGCCGAGGCGGATCTGGCACATGTGGAGCTGGGCGAGGTGTTCGCACGCCTCGGGCTGCCGGGCGCGTGGGTGATGGCGCGCCTCGACGGTCGCCTGCACGTCGCCGGCACGGCCTGGCCGCTCCGGCTCGACGGCGACGCCGCGCTCGACTTCGCCGACTTCCGCGCGCTCGGCCACGGCTGGGAGCGCTACCGCCCCGGCGAGGCGGCCTTCGTGGACGTGCCGCGCGGCCACATCGAGGGGACGGTCCGCGTCGTCCCCGACGGCGTGCGCGTCCTCGCGGCGCGCGCGCGGGCGGGCGTGGCGCCGCCGCTCTCCGTCGCCGCGAACCTCCACTTCGACGGCGCGCGTGGCTTCGAGGTGACGGGCGAGGGCGGCATCGACCTCGGCTTCCTCCGCCACCTCGGCCCGGTGCCGATCGCGGGCATCGCCTCGGTCGAGGGCCTCGTCGTGCGCGCGGCGCCGTACGGGAACCCGCACGCCGAGGCGCGGGCGCGCGTCGCCGGGCTGCACTTCCTCGACCTCGATCTCGGCGACGCGGCGGCGCGCCTCACCTACGACGCGTTCGTGCTGCGCGTCGAGGGCGGAGAGGGCCGGCGCGGCGCGACGCGCTACGACGCCGACGCGCAGGTCGACCTCGCGAAGGACCCCGTCCGCGTGGACCGGGCGCGCTACGGCGCCGAGGGGCGGCTGCGCGACCTGTTCGAGGCGGCGATGCCTTGGCAGCCGAAGGCGCGCCACGCGCGCGACGCCCTCGACGGCGAGGTGCACCTGCGCGGCACCGCGAGCGGGCCGGCCCCGGCGCTCGACGCCGCGTTCGAGGGCGAGCTCGGCCCGGGCGTGCTCGCGGAGCGCCGCTTCGACGGCGGGCGCTTCGGCGGCCGCATCGAGCGCGGCGTGCGCGCCGTGTTCGATCGCGCCGAGCTGCGGCGCGGCGCGGGCCTCGCGCGCGGCGCCGGGACGGTGGGCTTCGACGCGCCCTTCCCCTGGTCGTTCGACGTCACCGCGGCCGGAGTGAGGCTCCCGGACCTCGGCCTCGGCGACGCGTGGGTCGGCGCGCTCGGCGGGACCGCGGCGCTGCGCGGCTCGTGGGACGATCCCACCGTCCGCTTCACCGGGCGCTGCGAGGACCTCGAGGCCTACGACGTGAGCGCCGGCGCGGTCGAGCTCGGCGTGACGCTCGAGCACGGCGCGATCGCGGCGACGGCGCGCGCCGAAGGCGTCCGCGCGTCGGCGACGGGCCGCGCGGCGGGCGACGTGCCGTTCGAGGCGCGCGCCGAGCTCGACGTCGAGGACGTCGCGCGCCACCTGCCGCACGGCGCCGTGGCGGGCCTCCACGCGCGCGTGCGCGGGGTCGCCACCGCGAGCGGGACGCTCGCCGACCTCGCGGCGACGCGCGCCGAGCTGAGGCTCGACGAGGTGCGCGGCGGCTACGGCGACTTCCGCGTCGACGCCACGCCGCCCGTCGTGCTCTCGGTCGCGGCGGGGCGCCTGGCCCTCCGTTCCTTCAAGCTCTCCGGCGCGAACACGGAGTTCGTCCTCGAGGGCGTGCGCGAGCGGAGCGGCGAGCTCGCGCTCTCGGCGAAGGGCGCGCTCGACCTGCGGCTCCTGGCGGGGCTCCTGCCCGGCGTCGAGGAGCCGCGCGGTCAGCTCGACGTCGAGGCGCGCGTGGGCGGCACCGTCGCCGAGCCGCTCCTCGTCGGGCAGGGGGCGCTCCGCGATGGCGCCTTCCACGTGAAGAACGCCCCGATCGCCTTCGCCGGGGTGGCGGGAGAGCTCGCCTTCTCGCAGAGCCGGATGATCTTCGACCGCGTCGAAGCGCTCGTGAACGGCGCCCGCGCCGAGCTGCACGGCGAGGTGGAGCTGGCGCGGCTGCGGCCGGTGCGGGTCAAGGCCGGCGCGCACATCGACGAGGTCCCGGTGCGCATCCCGGCGTGGCTGCCCGCGGTGATGACGGGCGAGCTCGCCGCGGAGGGCACCTGGGAGGACATGCTGCTCTCGGGGCGGCTCCACGTCGTGCGCGCGCGCTACACCGACCCGGTCGACCTCGAGAAGAGCATCGTCGAGCTGAAGCGGAAGCGCCCGGTCGTGCGGCCCTTCGATCCGGCCGACGGCTGGCTCCGCTTCGATCTCGCGCTCGTGGTCGACGGCGACGCCCGCATCGAGAACGACCTCGTGCGCGCGGGCGTCACCGGCGCGCTGACGCTCACCGGCTCGCTCGCGAGCCCGGGCCTGCTCGGCGCCCTCACCCTGACCGACGGCAGCCGGGGCACGTTCCGCGGGAACGAGTTCGCGCTGTCCCACGCGGTCGTGGACTTCACCGACAGAAACCGCATCCGCATGCGCCTCGACGTGAACGGCGACACGCGCGTGCGCGACTACGGCGTGTTCATGCACCTCTTCGGCTACTACCCCGAGCCGACGCTCCAGCTCACGAGCCAGCCCGCCCTCTCGCAGGAGGACATCGTCACGCTCCTGTCGCTCGGGTTCACGCAGCGCGACGCGGCCGCCGCCGGCGGCGTCACCGGGGCGGCGACCGCGGCGGCGGCGCAGGCGCTCTTCAGCGCCTCGGGCCTCGACGATCAGGTGAAGCGCTTCGTGCCGCGCGGCAAGCTCCTGCGCGACTTCAGCGTGCGCATCACCACGGCGTACTCGGAGGCCGCGGGCCAGGTCGAGCCGCGCGCCGAGCTCGAGTCGAAGGTGCTCGATGACCGGCTGCGCCTCCGCTACCAGGCGCCGCTCGCCGGCGCGCGCGGGCAGCGGGCGCAGGCGGAGGTGCGGCTCGGCAATCGCACCTCGATCCAGTACCAGTGGGACAACGACACGCCCGAGGTGGCGGCGGGCGGCGACCACGGCGTCGACCTCAAGCTCCGCTGGGAGTGGAACGATTGAGCGCCCTCCTCACCGCGCTCCTCCTCGCCGCCGCGGCCGCGCGCCCGCCGCTCACCGTCGCGGCGAAGCTCGATCCCACCCCCGTCCGCCCTGGGGCGAGGCTCGAGGCGAGGCTCGACCCCACCACCTCCGTTCGCCCTGAGCGTAGCCGCGTAGCGGCGGAGTCGAAGGGCGAAGGCGACGACGCGGACGCGCCCCTCTCTCCCCCGGAGCGCCTCGTCGTCCGTCGCGTCGAGCTGCGCCTCCCCCCCGGCGAGGACGCCGCGCCGCTCTCCGCGGCCCTGCCCATCCACGCGGGCGACCTCGTGACGCCGCGCGCGCTGCGGCGCGCCGTCCTCCTCCTGTACGGCGCGGGCCGCTTCGGCGACGTCGTCGCACGGGCGCTGCCCCTCGCGCCGGGAGAGGTCGCCCTGGTCTTCGAGTGCAGCCCGCGCCGCGTCGTCGCGTCGGTGCGGGTCGCGGGCGCGGCCGGCGCGCTCGACGAGGATCGCCTCGTCCGCGCCGCGGGCCTCGCGCCCGACGACGAGCTCTGGCCAGGGCGGCTCGAGATCGCGGCCGAGCGCGTGCGCGCCGCCTGCGCGCGGGTCGGCTACCGCCGGGCGGTGGTGCGGGCGCGCGCGGCCGGCGAGCGGCGCGCCGAGGTGGAGCTCGCCGTCGAGCCCGGGGCGCCGACGCGCGTCGCCGCGCTCGACCTCGGCGCGACGCCGCGGGAGGCCGCCGCGTCGGTGCGCACGCGCGCCGGCGCGGTGCTCGACGAGGAGCGCCTCGACGGCGACGTCCGGGCCCTGCGCGCGAGCCTGCGCCGCGAGGGGTGGCTGCGGGCGCGCGTCGGCGCGCCCTCGATCGCCATGGAGGGCGATCGCGCGCGGGTCGCGATCGCCGTCGATCCGGGGCCGCGCTTCACGTTCGAGTTCGCCGGCAACGCCTCCGTCCCGGCGGCGGTGCTCCGCGACACGCTCGCGCTCGACGCCGAGCCGGCCCTCGACGCCGCCGCGCTCGAGGCCGCGGGGGAGCGCGTGCGCGCCACCTACCGCGCGCGCGGCTTCGCCTCGGCGCGCGTCGCCGTCGCGGAGCGGGCCGAGCCAGGGCGGACGGCGGTCCGCTTCGACGTGGAGGAGGGGCGCCGCTACCGCGTGCGCTCGGTCCGCTTCCCCGGCGCGGCGCAGCGCAGCGAGGGGTGGGCGCGCGAGCGCCTGCAGGAGGCGCTCGAGGCCCTCGCCGCGCCCGACCCCGGCGACGCCGCGGCGGACGCGGAGCGGCTCGCGCGCGCCGTCGGATCGGCCGCGCCGCGCCGGGCGCCGCCGCCCGCCGCGCCGGGCGAGGTGTGGGATCCGCCGCTCTGGGACGCCGCCGTGGCGCGCGTCCTCGAGAGCTACCGCGCGGAGGGCTTCCTCGACGCGGCGCACGAGGGCACCCGCGTGGCGCTCGACGCGCGCGCCGGCGTCGCCGACGTCGACGTGCGGCTCCGCGAGGGCGAGCAGACCCGCGTCGAGGCCGTGACGTTCGAGGGGAACACGGCGGTCCCGCTCGCCGACCTCGCGCGCGAGGCGCGCCTCGGGCCGGGCGACCCCCTGTCCTACCCGGCGCTCGAGGCGACGCGCACCGCGCTCGTCGCGCTCTACGCGCGCGGCGGGTGGCTCTACGCGCGCATCAGCGACGCGGAGGAGTTCGCGCCCGACCGGCGCACCGCCACCGTGCGCTTCCACGTCGTCGAGGGCCCGCGCGTGCGGGTCGGTGCGGTCGTGGTGAGCGGCGCGAAGCGCACGCGCGAGGACGTGGTCCGCGAGACGCTCCGGCTCCGCGCCGGCGACGTCTACGATCCGGAGGCCGCGGCGCGCAGCCAGGCGGCGCTCCTCCGCCTCGGTGCCTTCCGCTCGGTGGGGCTCCGCCTCAGCGATCCCGACGTGCCCGAGGCGGCGAAGGACCTCACCGTCGAGATCGCCGAGCGGCCCTGGCGCACGCTCGCCCCGGGCATCGGCTTCTCGCTCGCGAACGGGCCGCGCGCCTTCGTCGAGCTCATCCAGCCGAACGTCCTCGGGCGCGCGCTGGAGCTGTCGGCGCGCGCGAAGGTGAACTATCCGCTCGGCACCTTCCGCCCCGACCTCGCCGGCAAGGCGCCCGGCGACCGCATCGAGGGCCGCGCCGACGTCGGCCTGCACGACCCGCGCATGCACCTCTTCGGCACCGCCGTCGGCGCGCGCGTGGACGCCATCGCCGAGCGGCTCCACCGCCCGGCCTACGAGCTCACCCGCGCCTCCACCATCTTCGGCCTCGACATCCCGGCGGCGCAGCGGGTGACGCTCTCGCTGCAGTACGAGCTCGAGGTCGACCGCGAGCTCAAGAGCGCGGCGGCGGGGCTCACCCTCACGCGCGCCGACCTGGAGCGGCTGCGCCTCCCGGAGGGCGTGACGACGATGGGGTCGGTGCGGCCGGTGCTCGCGCTCGACTGGCGCGACGACCCGGTGCGCCCGCGCCGCGGGTGGTTCGCGAGCGGGACCGCCGACTACGCGCACTCGATCGGCTCGACGGGCGGCCACCTCTTCGGCCTCTTGCAGGGGAGCGACGTCTTCACGCACATGGTGAAGCTCTCGGGGACGGTCAGCGGCTACCTCCCGCTCGGCGAGTCGAGCGCGTTCGCGCTGTCGCTCCGCGGCGGGCGCGTCCTGCCGCTCAACCGCAACTCGCAGACGATCGGCCCGAAGCGCTTCTTCCTCGGCGGCGCGGCGACGATGCGCGGCTACGGGGAGGAGGACCTCATCCCGGAGGACGTGCGCCCCCTCTACCTCGAGCAGATCAGGGCGTGCGCGGCGTCGCCCCAGGGCGCCGACTGCACCGGCGTCGCGCGCCAGGTCGCGGCGGGGCAGGGGCTCACGAGCGAGGGCGGCGAGGCGTTCGCGCTCGCCAAGGCGGAGCTGCGCGTGCCGGTGCGCGAGAGCGTCGAGCTCGGCCTCTTCGCCGACGTCGGGAACCTCTGGCTCGACCCGAAGACCATCGTGCTCACGAAGCTCCGGGTGAGCGTCGGCGCCGGCCTGCGCTTCGCGACGCCGATCGGCCCGGCGGTGCTCGACCTCGGCGTGAACCCCGCGCCCGACCGCAGCCTCGGCGAGAGCGTCCTCGTGCCGCACTTCAGCATCGGGGTGTTCTAGCCCGCCTCGTACGGCGCGAACCCTCAGTCCGGCATCCCCGCGAGCACGTCGTCGAACGTCTCGAACGGTCGGTACGCGATGCCGTCCTGCTCGCAGTAGCGCACGAGCCGTCCGCGCGCGAAGACGAGGTCGGCGCGCTCCGCCGCGCAGCGATCGGCGGTCCCGTCGCCGCACAGCACGACCCGGTGGCCGCGCGCGCGCAGCTCGTCGACGACCGTCCCCTTGCAGAACCCGCAGCGCCCGCAGCCGCCCCCCGCGCCGTGGAAGTCGACGCGCAGCCCCGCGGGCGAGAGCGTCGCGCGGTTCGCGCGCAGCTCGACGTGCGCCCGCACCTCGGGCGCGAGCCGCTCGAGCACGGCCTCGATGTAGACGTCGAGGCCCGCGGACACCAGCAGGAACGGACGGCGTGCCTCGCGCGACGCCGCCACGAACCGCTCGAGGCCCGGGCGCAGCACCGCCGTGTCGCGCGCGAACCGCGCGATCTCCTCGCGCGACGCGGTCACCGGCGCGAAGATCGCCTGGATGAGCTCGGCGAACGAGAGCTCACCCGCGGCGAAGCGATCCTCGGCGGCGCGCCACGCGGCGTAGCCAGCGAAGCGGATGGCGACGCGGTCGCCGATGTCCTCGGTGGTCGCGGTCCCGTCGAAGTCGCAGACGATCGCCCACGGCTTGGCGCTACCCACCGCCGAACCTGTCCTGGGCGAGCCCCCAGCGCACGCCGCGGTCGGACACGGTGAGGCGATCCGACCCGAGCGCCACCATCGCCTCGAGCACGACCGCGCAGCCGGCGACGATCACGTCGGCGCGCTTCGGCTCCATCCCCGGGAGCCGCGCCCGCTCGGCGACGGTGAGCGCGCCGAGGCGCGCGTGGAGCCGCTCCAGCGCGCCGAAGGACAGCTCCGACCCGTGCACCACCCCGGCGTCGTAGACCGGCAGCGCCGCCTCCACCGCCGCGAGCGTCGTCACGGTCCCCGCGACGCCGACCATGCGGGCGCCGGGGAGCGCGAGCGCCCGCGCCGGCTCGAGCGCCGCGCGCGCGAGGGCGCGCAGCGCTGCGAGCCCCGCCGCGTCCACCGGGTCGCCGAGGGCCGCGCGCTCGGTGAGCCGGACCGCGCCGCGCTGCCGGCTCCGGCGCGCCGAGGGGAGGGGCCCCGTGCCGGCGCAGACCTCGGTGGAGCCGCCGCCGACGTCCACCACGACGAGCGCGCCCGGCGCGCGCGCACCGAAGTCGTGCCAGGCGCTCGCCCAGACGAGCCGCGCCTCCTCGTCGCCGGAGATGACCTCGGGCTCGAGCCCCGCCTCGGCGCGGGCGCGCTCGAAGAACGCGGCGCCGTTCGAGGCGTCGCGCGCGGCGCTCGTCGCGACGCACGCGATCCGCTCCGCGCCGAGCGCGCGCGCCTCGCCGGCGAAGCGCGCGAGGACGCGGACCGTGTCGTCGATCGCGGCGGGGTCGAGGCGCCCGCTCCGGTCCACGCCGCGGCCGAGGCGCGTGATCTCGGCGCGCTCGATCACGGGCGAGAGCTCGGCGCCGGCGCGCTCCACGACCAGCAGGAGCACGGTGTTCGTGCCGACGTCGATGGTGGCGAAGCGAGCCATCCCCCGGATCTACCGCGGGAAGGGCCCCCACGCCGGGGTCCCGAGCTCGGCGCCCTCCGCCGTCACGACCACCTGGCGGTCGCCCGCGACGCTCGAGACGACGAGCTGCGGCCGCCCGCCGCGATCGCTCGTGAAGGCGAGGAGCCGCCCGTTGGGCGCCCACGTCGGCTCCTCGTTCGTGCGGCCCTGGTCCTGCGTCACGCGCTGGATGCGGCCCGTGTCGGGCGCGACGGTGAAGACGTCGAAGACCTTGCGCTCGTCACGTGCGGTGAACGCGATGAGGTCGCCGCGGGGGCTCCAGCGCGGCGTCTGATTGTAGTTGCCCTGGAACGTGAGGCGGCGCTGGTCGGAGCCGTCGGCCGACATGAGGTACAGGTGCGGGTTGCCCGAGCGCGTGGACACGAACGCGATGCGGCGGCCGTCGGGCGACCAGGTGGGAGAGGTGTCGGTGCCGGGGTCGCTCGTGAGGCGCCGCGGGCCCGAGCCGTCCGCGTTCGCCACCCACACGTCGGCGTTGCCGTTCACCGTCGCGGTGAACGCGATCAGCCGCCCGTCGGGTGAGTAGACGCCGCCGGTCGTGAGCGAGCCCACGGCGAGGACGCGCTGCGCCCGCTTCGTCGTGACGTCGACGCTCCACAGCTCCGGGCGCGAGGCGACGTAGCGCGTGAAGAGCACCGCGCGCCCATCGGGGCGCCACGCCGGGAGGAGGATCACGCCCGCGTCGTGGAACAGCACC
>JBJMQK010000263.1:0-3191 GCA_045802735.1 Anaeromyxobacteraceae bacterium
CGGTCGTTCCCATTCCGCTCGCGACGCCGCTCGTCCCCATCCCCCTCGCGACGCCCCTCGTCTCCATCCCGCTCGCGACCCCGGTCCCCATCTCGCCGCCGTTCGCGGCCATCGCCGCGGCGCCGTCCGCGCCCGCCCCGGCGCCGTTCGTCGCCGCGCCGGCGCCGCCCGACCCCGTCCCGGCGCGCGCGCCGCGGCCGCCCGACCGCGACATCTTCCTGCACGAGGGGACGCGCTTCACCGGCGAGGTCCTGCGCCGGGCGCGCGAGGCGCGCGGACTCACGGTCGTGCAGCTCTGCGAGCGCACCAAGATCACCCGCCACCACATCGAGCACCTGGAGGCGGACCGGTACGACAAGCTCCCCGCGATGGTGTACCTGCGCGGAATCCTCGTGGCGGTCTCGAAGGAGCTGCGCCTCGACGGCCAGAAGGTCGCGAGGAGCTACCTCGACGCCATCGCCGCCGCGAGCGGCGCTCCGTTGACCACGCCACGGCGCTGAAATAGCATTCGCCCATGCCGCTCATCGAGAATCCCGAGGGAGCACGGCGCCTCGCCCGCGCCATCTGCTCCGACGTCTCCCTCTACAACGAGGAGAAGGTCGTGCGCGGCATCCAGCAGGACAACTTCTTCGACCAGCTCCAGGACGAGCTCGAGGAGGGGCGTCAGCTGTACCGCTCGCGCGTCTCGCCCGACCTGTACGCCACCACGAACTTCTACGACCGCGCGATCGTCGACGTGATCCTGCGGCCGAAGGGGCACGTGAAGTCGCGCATCTGGTAGCGCCGGCCCCCTCTTGCCGCAGGAGCGATCGCTCACCGTCCCGCCCGATCTCGCCGGCGTCCGCCTCGACGTCGCCGTCGCGCGGCTCGCCCAGGATCTCACCCGCGCCCGCGTGCAGCGCCTCGTCGACGGCGGCCACGTGCGCCTCGGCGGGAAGCCGGCGAAGGCGTCGGCGCGGCTCAAGGGCGGCGAGCGCCTCGACCTCTCCATCCCCGATCCCGAGCCCTCCGGCCTCCTCGCGCAGGACCTTCCGCTCGCGGTGCTGTACGAGGACGGGGACCTCGTCGTGCTCGACAAGGCGGCGGGGATGGTGGTGCACCCCGCGCGCGGCACGCCGCATTCGACGGTGGTGAACGCGCTCCTGCACCGGCTCGGCGCCGCTGCGCCGGGCGACCGCGTCGGCCTCGTGCACCGCCTCGACAAGGAGACCTCGGGTTGCCTCGTCGTCGCGCGCAACGAGGCGGCGCTCGCGGCGCTCCAGGCGGCGTTCAAGGCGCGCGAGGTGGAGAAGAGCTACCTCGCGATCTGCCATGGCGCGCTCGCAGCGGAGGGGCGGCTCGACACGCCTTACGGCCGCCACCCGAGGGACCGCGTCCGCTACACGACGAAGGTCGCGAGCGCGCGCCGCGCGATCACGGCCTGGCGCGTGCGCGAGGCGTTCGCCGGCGCATCGCTCGCCGAGGTGGCGCTCCACACCGGCCGCACGCACCAGATCCGCGTGCACCTCTCCGAGAGCGGCCACCCGCTCCTCGCCGACGCGACGTACGGCGGGCGCCGCCGCGAGGCGCGCCTCCCGGAGGCCGATCCGGTGCGCCGCGCCGCCGAGGCGATCGGGCGCCAGGCGCTGCACGCCTGGCGGCTCGGGTTCGCGCACCCGCGCACCGGGCAGCCCCTCCGCCTCGAGGCGCCGCTGCCGGCCGACTTCGAGCGGGCGCTCGCGATCTTGCGCTGACCCGCTCCGGGCTGCGCTGACGCCACGGCCGCCGCGCGCCGGAGCGGTTCGAGCCCGCGCATGGCGACGCCCTCAATCCAGATAACCCTGCGCCTGCAGCCGGAAGAGGTGCGCGTAGCGCCCGTCCTTGTCGAGCAGCTCGCGGTGGCTGCCGAGCTCCTCGACGCGCCCGCCGTGCAGCACCGCGATGCGGTCGGCCATCGTACGGATCGTCGAGAAGCGGTGCGAGATGACGATGGCGGTGCGGTCGGCGGCGAGCGCGCGGAAGCGCTCGAAGAGCTCGTGCTCGCCCTCGGCGTCGATCGCGGCGGTCGGCTCGTCGAGGACCAGCACCTCCGCGCCGTCGCGCATGAACGCGCGGGCGACCGCGAGCTTCTGCCACTGCCCGGCCGAGAGCTCCTGGCCGGACTCGAACCAGCCGCCGAGGACCGTGTCGTAGCGCTTGGGGAGCGCCTCGACGATGGCCGCCGCGCCGCCGCGCCGCGCCGCCTCCTCGATGCGCGGTCGGTCGTCGAGGTGCGAGGGGCTCCCGAGCCCGATGTTCTCGGCGGCCGTGAACTGATAGCGGACGAAGTCCTGGAACACCGCCCCCATGCGCGCCCGGAGATCGGCGACGTCGATGTCGCGGAGGTCCACGCCGCCGTAGCGGATCGCGCCCTCGGTCGGATCGTAGAGCCGCAGCAGGAGCTTCACGAGCGTGCTCTTCCCCGCCCCGTTCTCGCCGACGAGCCCGAGCTTCTCGCCCGGCTCGAGCGCGAGCGAGAGGTCGTGCAGCGCCCACGTCTCCTTCCCCGGGTAGCGGAACGAGACGCGGTCGAACTCGATGCGCGACGGCCGCCCGCGCGGCGGCAGGCGCAGGGCCTCCGCGCGCGGCCGCTCGCCGACGGTCGGGATCGACAGGTAGGTGAACAGGTTCGTCATGTAGAGCGAGTCCTCGTACATGGCGCCGATCGCGGAGAGCACGTTCTGGACGGAGGTCTGGCCCTGCCGGAAGACGGACAGGTAGAGCGTGAGATCGCCGAGCGAGATCTCGGCGCGCGCGGCGCGGCCGGCGATGAGGGCGTACATCGCGTAGAACGCCGCGAGCGACACCAGCCCGAACACGACGCCGTACGCCATGCGCCGGATCGCGAGCCGCCGGTCCTCCTCGTAGAACTTCGTGAACAGCGCCCGGTAGCGGTCGAGGACGAGCGGGCCGAGGCCGAAGAGCTTCACCTCCTTCACGTGGCTGTCGCGCGTGAGGATCCACTCGAGGTAGTTGAGCCGCCGCCCCTCCGGCGCGCGCCAGGAGTTCAGGCGGAACGACTCCGCCGAGAGCCGCGCCTCGGCCACGAACGCCGGGATCGAGGAGGCCACCACCACGAGCACGCTCCAGGCGGAGAGCCGCGCGAGGAGCGCCGAGAGCGCCGTCAGCGTCACAGCGTTCTGCGCCACGCCGAACGCCTGCATCACGAGCGA
>JBJMQK010000277.1:0-9761 GCA_045802735.1 Anaeromyxobacteraceae bacterium
TGCACCCGCTGCGGGCACGCCCTGGCGTACCTGCCCGACCGGGGCCTCGTGAGCGGGATCGAGCCCGTCGACGCGCCGGAGTCCACGACGCCTGCCGACGCCCCGCCGGGCCAGCGCTGGCGCGCGCTCGCCGCCGACGGCGCGGAGTACCGGCTCTGCCGCAACGGCACCGAGTACGGCGTCTGCAACTGGGCCGTCCCTGCGGAGGACGCGCACGAGCTGTGCCGCGCCTGTCGCCTCAACGTCCTCATCCCGCCGCTCGGCGACCCTGCGGCGCGCGCCGCCTGGGCGCTCATCGAGGCCGCGAAGCGGCGGCTCGTCTACTCGCTCCTGCAGCTCGGCCTCCCCGTCGACCCGAGGTCCGACGACCCGCAGCGCGGGCTCGCGTTCCGCTTCATGAAGGAGCTGCCCGGCGAGAAGGTCACGACGGGTCACGCCGACGGCGTCATCACCCTCGACGTCGCGGAGGCGAGCGACCCGCACCGCGAGTCGACCCGCGTGAAGCTGGGCGAGCCCTACCGCACGCTGCTCGGCCACTTCCGCCACGAGATCGGCCACTACTACTGGCTGCGCCTCGTGAGCGCGACGCCCTGGCTCTCGCGCTGCCGCGAGCGCTTCGGCGACGATCGCGCCGACTACGCCGAGGCGCTCCGCGTTCACTACGAGCGCGGCGCGCCGGCGGGCTGGCAGGAGCGCTTCGTGAGCGCCTACGCGTCGATGCACCCGGCGGAGGACTGGGCCGAGACGTTTGCTCACCACCTGCACCTCGTCGACACGCTCGAGACGGCGCGGGCGCTCGGACTGAGCGTGCGCGCCGAGCCGACGGCGCAGGGCGACGTCCCGCTGCCGAAGGTCGCCGCGCGCGCCGTCGACCCCGGCGACTTCGACGCGCTCCTCGGCGCCTTCGTGCCGCTCACCCTCGCGCTCAACGAGTTGAACCGCAGCATGGGTCTGCAAGACACCTACCCCTTCGTGCTCTCGCCCCCCGCGATCGACAAGTTGCGGTTCGTCCACGAGGTCGTCGCCGCGAACGCGGACTGTCCGTCGCAGCGCCCCTGATCGCGCGCAAAACGCGGCATCACGCCGCGGCCACGAACCTTTTGGCATTTTGCGGCGCCGGGCTTGCCCAAACTTTGCGCACGGTGCGGCAACGTGTCTGCCACGGCGTCTTTGACTTCAACGTCCCTGCCGCGTTTCACTGACGCGTCGCGTTAGGGCGTCGGCCGTCTCCGGAGCGGGTCGGGGCGGACCTGGAAAGGAACGAGATGGCGCGGAAGATCGAGGTGACGGAGCTGGCGCTGCGGGACGGCCACCAGAGCCTGCTCGCGACGCGGATGGCACTCGAGGACATGGCGCCGATCTGCGAGGAGATCGACCGCGCCGGGTACTGGAGCGTCGAGTGCTGGGGCGGGGCGACGTTCGACGCCTGCATCCGCTTCCTCAACGAGGACCCCTGGCAGCGGCTCCGCACGTTCCGCAAGCTCCTGCCGAACTCGCGCCTGCAGATGCTCCTCCGCGGGCAGAACCTCCTCGGCTACCGCCATTACGAGGACACCGTCGTCGACCGCTTCGTCGAGAAGGCGGCCGAGAACGGCATGGACGTGTTCCGCGTCTTCGACGCGCTGAACGACCTCCGCAACATCGAGCGCGCGCTCCGCGCCGTGCGCCGCACCGGCAAGCACGCGCAGGCGACCATCTGCTACACGACGTCGCCGCTGCACTCGGTGGACGCGTTCGTGAACATGGCCGAGGAGCTGGTCGCGCTCGGCTGCGACTCGATCTGCATCAAGGACATGGCCGCGCTGCTCAAGCCGCAGCCCGCCTACGACCTCGTCCGCGGCATCAAGCAGCGCTGCGGCGAGGCGACGAGGGTCCACGTCCACACCCACGCCACGACCGGCGTCACGCTGGTGAGCCTCATGAAGGCCATCGAGGCGGGCGCCGACGTCGTCGACACCGCGATCAGCTCCCTCAGCCTCGGCCCGGGCCACAATCCCACCGAGGCGCTCGTCGAGATGCTCGACGGCACCGGGTTCGAGACCGGCCTCGACCGCGCGCGCCTGAAGCGCATCAAGCACCACTTCGCGAAGCTGCGCCCGCGCTACGCCGAGCTCGAGAGCAAGCTCGTCGGCGTCGAGACCGAGATCTTCGAGAGCCAGATCCCGGGCGGCATGATCTCCAACATGGAGAGCCAGCTGCGGCAGCAGGGCGCCGCCGACCGGATGGACGAGGTGCTGGCGGAGGTCCCGCGCGTTCGCGAGGACGCCGGCTTCCCGCCGCTCGTCACGCCGTCCTCCCAGATCGTCGGCACGCAGGCGGTGTTCAACGTGCTCATGGGCCGCTATGCGGTGCTCACCGGCGAGTTCGCGGACCTCATGCTCGGCTACTACGGCGCGACGCTCGGGGAGCGCGACCCGGCGGTGGTGAAGGCCGCCGGCGAGCACGGCAAGAAGGCGCCCATCACCTGCCGTCCGGCCGATCTCCTGAAGCCGGAGTGGGACGAGCTGCGCGCGCAGGCGCTGCTCGCGAAGGGCGACGGCACGGACGAGGACGTCCTCACCTACGCCATGTTCCCGCAGGTGGCGGCGAAGTTCTTCGCGAGCCGCGGCGAGGGCCCGCGGAACGTCGGCAAGGCGCCGGCGCCGGCGAAGGCCGCCGCGCCCGCGGCGGCGGCGCCCGCGGCGAACGGCAACGGCAACGGCAACGGGCACGCGAACGGGCAGGGGCCCATCCGCGGGCCGGTCTCGTACGAAGTGAGGATCCGCGACCGTTCACACAAGGTCACGGTGACCCCGGTCTAGACGAAAGAGGCGACACCATGGCGACGACGTCGGCGACAGCGGCAGCGAAGACCGAGGCGATGCAGGGGCAGCCCGCGAAGACGATGGACGACGTCGTCCAGGCCCTCCGCACGAACCGCGAGCGCATCGAGCAGGGCGGCGGCGCGCAGCGCAACGCGAAGCACCACGAGGCGGGGAAGCTCACGGCGCGCGAGCGCGTCGCGGAGCTGGTGGACCCGGACTCGTTCGAGGAGCTGGGGCTCTTCGCGCGCCACCGCGCGGAGCACTTCGGCCTCGCCGGCCAGGAGCTGCCGGCGGACGGCGTCGTCACCGGCGCCGCGGCGGTGGGCGGCCGCCTCGTCCACCTCGCGAGCCAGGACTTCACGGTGATGGGCGGCACCGCGGGCGAGGTCCACTCGCTCAAGGTCGCCGAGGCGATGGCGCAGTCGCTCAAGACCGGCTCGCCCTTCGTCTTCGTGAACGACTCCGGCGGCGCGCGCGTGCAGGAGGGCATCGACTCGCTGTCCGGCTACGGCCAGGTCTTCCACGCGAACGTGATGCTGTCGGGCGTCGTCCCGCAGATCTCGGTCATCTGCGGCCCGTGCGCCGGCGGCGCCGCGTACTCGCCGGCGCTCACCGACTTCATCATCCAGACGCGCCAGGCGCAGATGTTCATCACCGGGCCGCAGGTCATCAAGCAGGTGACGGGCGAGCAGATCACGGCCGCAGAGCTCGGCGGGCCCGACGCCCACATGGCGCGCTCCGGCGTCGTGCACTTCGTCGCCGAGGACGATCGCGAGGCGCTCGCGCTGTGCCGGCGGCTGCTCTCGTTCCTGCCCTCGAACAACCTCGAGGATCCGCCGCGGCTCCCGTCCGACGGCGACGCCGCCCCGGACCCCGCGCTCGCCTCGATCGTCCCCCTCGACGGCAAGCGCGGCTACGACGTGCGCGACGTCATCGCGGCGGTGGTGGACGGGGGCGACCTCCTCGAGGTCCAGGCCGGCCACGCGATGAACCTCGTCGTCGGCTTCGCCCGCCTCCTCGGCCGCACCATCGGCGTCGTCGCGAACCAGCCGAAGGTCCGCGCCGGCGCCCTCGACATCGCCGCCTCCAGCAAGGGGGCGCGCTTCATCCGGTTCTGCAACGCCTTCAACATCCCGCTCGTCACGTTCGTGGACGTGCCGGGCTTCCTCCCGGGCGTCGAGCAGGAGCACGGCGGCATCATCCGCCACGGCGCGAAGCTGCTCTTCGCCTACTCGGCGGCGACGGTCCCGAAGATCCAGGTCATCCTGCGCAAGAGCTACGGCGGCGCGCACCTCGCCATGGGCTCGAAGGACCTCGGGGCCGACCGCGTCCTCGCCTGGCCCACCGCCGAGATCGCGGTGATGGGCGCGGAGGGCGCCGTCGAGATCGTGTTCCGCAAGGAGGTGGCGGAGGCGGCCGACCCGGCGGCGCGCCGCGCCGAGCTGGTCGATCGCTACCGCTCGACCTTCTCGTCGCCGTACATGGCCGCCGCGCGCCGCCTCGTGGACGACATCATCGACCCGGCCGAGACGCGCCGCCGGGTCGCCCAGGCGCTCGAGTACCTCCACGCGAAGCGCGAGCTGCGGCCGCAGAAGAAGCACGGCCTCATGCCGCTCTAGGCCAGGAGCCCGCCCATGGACACCTCGCTCGACAAGGGGACGCCGGAAGCGGACGCGCTGCGCGCGCTGCGCGACGAGGTCGAACGCCTCGCGCGGCGCGTCGCGTGCCTGGAGGCCGGGCTCGTCGCGGGCAGCGCTCCGGCGACCGGTCCTCTGGCCGCGCCGCCCGCGCCGTCGTCGGCGGCTGCGGTCGCCGCCGCGCCCGCGCCGGTGGATGAGGCCGAGGTGACGGAGGAGGTCCTCGCCGTCATCAGCGCCGCCGTCGCCGCCTTCCTCGGCCACAAGCCGCACATCCGGCAGATCCGCATCGCCCAGGCGAGCTGGGCGCAGCAGGGGCGCGTCAGCATCCAGGCCTCCCACGCACTCGCGCTGTACGCGCGCTAGAGGAACGTCACGTGAGACTTCAAGTGAAGGTGGACGGCCGGACCTACGACGTGGAGGTGGAGGCGACGGAGGCGGAGGCGCCGCGCCCCGCGCACCTCGCGGTCGCGCACGCGCGCCCGCAGCCGCCCGCCGCCTTCCCCCCCGCCGCCGCGCCGGCTGCGACGCCGGTGGCGGACGAGCTGAAGGTGTGCCGGAGCCCCATGACCGGCATGGTCGTCCGCGCCGCGGCGCAGCCGGGGCAGGCGATGCAGGTGGGCGACCTCCTGCTCGTGCTCGAGGCGATGAAGATGGAGACGAACATCACCGCGCCGGTCGCGGCGCGGATCGCCCGCGTCAACGTGAAGGCTGGCGACGCGGTGAAGACCGGGCAGGTCCTGGTCGAGTGCGAGTCGGCGGGGCGAACCCTCCGTTCGCCCTGAGCGGAGCGCAGCGGAGTCGAAGGGCGCAGGGGCGGCCCGTGCCGTCAGGGCGCCGCGAACGGCCGGACCTCGACGCCCTCCTGGGCGAGGCGCGCCCGGAGGGCGGCGGCGAGCGTCGCCGCGCCGGGCGTGTCGCCGTGCAGGCACACGGACCGCGCGTCGAGCGCGAGCGCCGTCCCGTCGGCGGCCGCGATCGGTAGGTGACGTCGTCGCGGACCTCGTCCGGCGACGCGGCGAGGAGGCGCCGGCCGAAGCCGACGCGGTCCGGGAAGGACGGGTGCGCGCCCACCGCGACGCCGTGCCGCTTCGCGAGCCGCACCGTGCGCCGCATCGTGCCCGGATCCGAGGCGTGGAAGCCGCAGGCGACGCGGAGTCGAAGGGCGCGCCTACTGCCCGTAGCGCTTCGCCTGCTCTTCACCGCGCAGCACCCTGCGCGCCCCCTCCACCAGCGCGAGCAGCTCGTCCTCGCCCGGGTAGAGCTTCACCGGCGCGATCCAGGCGACGCGCCGCCGCACCGCCTCGACGAGCGCCGGCTCGTGCGCGGCGCCGCCGGTGAGGAGCACCGCGTCCACCCGGCCCTCGAGCACGACCGAGAGCTCGCCCACCGCCTTCGCGAGCTGGTACGCCATCGCGTCGAGGACGAGCGCGGCCTCGGCGTGGCCGGCGGCGGCGCGTCGCGCGGCCTCGCGCACGTCGCGCGTGCCGAGGTACGAGAAGAGGCCGCCGTCGCCGAAGAGCCGCCGCCTGAGCGCGCGCCGGTCCGCGCCGGGGGCGAAGCACAGGTCGATGAGCGCCGTCGCGGGCAGCCCGCCGCAGCGGTCGCCGGAGAAGGGCCCCTCGTCCTGCGGATTCACGACGTCCACCATGCGCGCGCCGGAGAGCGCGCACAGCGACGCGCCCGTGCCGAGGTGCGCGACGACGAGGCGCAGCTCCGCGAGCGGGCGGCGCTCGGCGGCCGCATGGCGGCGCGCCACGGCGCGCATGTTGAGCGCGTGGCAGAGGCTCTGGCGCGGGACGCCGGCGAGCCCGGAGAGGCGCGCCACCGGCGCGAGCTCGTCGATCGACACCGGGTCCACGATGAACGCCGGGCAGCCGTGCTCCTCGGCGATGGCGCGCGCGAGCGGCGCCCCCAGGTTCGAGGCGTGCTCGCCGCGCGCGGCCTCCCCGGCGTCCTTCAGCATCGCGTCGTCGACGGCGTAGGTCCCGCTCTCGATGGGCTTGAAGAGCCCGCCGCGCCCGACCACGCCCGCGAGCGCGCCGCGCGCCACGCCGGAGCGGGCGAGGAACGCGCGCACCCCCTCGAGCCGCCACGCGAGCTGCTCCGCGACGCGCGTGAAGCGCGCCAGCTCCGCCTCGGCGTGGCGCTCGGTGTGGTCGCCGACCGAGACGCCGCCGCGGTACAGCGCGAGCTTCGTCGAGCCCGCGCCGGGGTTCACCGCCAGGACGAGGTCGCTCATCGGGCCCCCTTCGCCACGAGCACGCCGAGCGCGAGCGAGCAGAGCTTGTCCATCGCGCTCTCCGCGCGCGACGGGATGAGCACCGGCGCGCGCGCGCCCTCGAGCACGTGCGCGAGCGGCCGCTGCGCGAGCCAGGTGAAGGCCTTGCCGAGCGCGTTCCCCACCTCGATCGTCGGCGCGACGATGATGTCGGCCCGGCCCGCCGCCGGGTGCGCGATGCCCTTGAGGCGCGCCGCCTTCACCGACAGCGCGCCGTCGAGCGCCACCGGCCCGAACACCTCGCAGCCGGCGATCTCGCCCTTCGCCCCCAGCTCTGCGAGCGCCAGCGCCTCCTGCGTGTGCGGCATGGCCGGCGTCGGCGCCTCGACGGCGCACAGGATCGCGACGCGCGGCCGCTCGATCCCGAGCCGATGGAAGACGCGCACCGCGTTCTCGATGATGACGCGCTTGTCGGCGAGCGACGGCGCGACGTTCACGCCGCCGTCGGTGACGCCGATGAGGCGCACCTCGCCCTCGCGCACCTCGCTGATGCAGACGTCGGAGATGAGGCCGGCGCCGCGCAGCCCCTCGTTGCGGTCGAGCACGGCGCGCATCAGCTCGGCGGTGGTGAGCTTCCCCTTGAGGACGACCTGCGCCTCGCCCGCGCGCACCAGCGCGACCGCGCGGCGCGCCGCCTTCTGGAGGTCCGGCTCGTCCTCGATGGTGAAGTCCGCCGGCTCGCCGCCGCAGGACGCGAGCACGTCGAGGATGGCGGCGCGGCTCCCCACGAGCACCGCCTCGACGAGCCCGCGGCGCCGCGCCTCGACCACCGCGTCGAGCGCGCTCTGCGCCTCGGCCCCGGGGACGACGACGCGGCACGGGCCCGCGCCGAGCGCGCGCTCGACCAGCTCGCCCATGCTCCTGATCGGCCTCATGCGCCCGTCGCTCCCGAGAGGTGGTGCCGCCCGGTCGGCGTTCTACCCGGTCCCGCCGCGCGATGCACGCGAGGGGCCTCTCGCCCGTGCGCGGGCGCGCGCCCCCCGTGATAGGAGACCGTTCCGCATGAGCGCTCCCTCACGCAAGCTCGCCGCACCCCGGCCGGCCAGCGCCGCGGCCGAGTTCCTCTCCGGCGTGCGCGACCTCGCGCCGCTCCTCGTCGGCGTCGCGCCGTTCGGCCTCATCTACGGCGTGCTCGCGCGCGCGAGCGGCATCCCGCCGCTCCCGGCGATGGCGATGTCGTCCATCGTCTTCGCCGGCTCCGCCCAGTTCATGCTGGCGCAGCTCTTCGGCGCGGGCGCGCCCGCCCTCGTCATGGTCGCGACGGTCGCGCTCGTGAACCTGCGCCACGCGCTCTACAGCGCGTCGCTCGCGCCGCACCTCTCGCACCTGCCGCGGCGCTGGAAGGCGGTGCTCGCGTACCTCCTCACCGACGAGGCCTACGCCGCCACCGTGCACCGCTACGTCGCCGGCGAGCGCGGACCGAACGCGCACTGGCACGCGCTCGGCGCCGGCCTCGCGCTGTGGGGCGGCTGGCAGATCTCGACCGCCGCCGGGATCCTGCTCGGCGCCGGCCTCCCCGCGAGCGTGCCGCTCGACTTCGCGCTCCCGCTCACCTTCATCGCGATCGTGGTCCCGATGCTCCGCTCGCCCGCCGCGCTCGCGGCGGCGGCGGTCGCGGCGGCGGTCGCGCTCGGCGGCGCGGCGCTCCCCTACAAGCTCGGGCTCGTCGCCGCATCGCTCGCCGGGATCGGGGCGGGTTCGCTCGGGGCGGCGCTCGCCGGCCGGCGCAGGGGGGCGCGGTGAGCTTCTGGCTCGTCATGCTGGCGGGCGGCGCGGTGACGTTCGCGACGCGCCTCTCCTTCATCGCCGCAGAGGGGCGGGTGTCCCTGCCGCGCTGGTTCCGCGCGACGCTGCCCTTCGTGCCCATCGCGACGCTCACGGCGATCATCGCGCCGGAGGTGGTGATGCCCGGCGGCACGCTCGCGCTGTCGCTCTCGAACCCGCGGCTCGTCGCCGGCTGCGCCGCGGTCGTCGTCGCGGCGGTGACGCGGAACGTGCTCGTCACGATCGCGGTCGGGTTCGCCGTGCTGTTCCTCGTGCGGTAATTGTGCGCCTCCGGCCACCTTCACCTACCGTCGATTGCGGATGACGGGCCGCAGCCGGGCGTGGTGAATAGGAGGGCGCCGGCGCCGTCCCTGACGGGCCACGCGCCCGCGTCCCGCCACACCGGAGAGCCGCGCCATGAAGACCACCACGCTCGCCGCCGCCCTCCCGCTCCTCGCGCTCGCCTGCATCGCCGTCCCGGAGCGACCGGACGGCGCCGCGCCGCCGCCCTACGAGCCCCCGCCGCAGGTGGCGCCGCCGCCGGCGCGGCCGCCGCCGCCCGTCGCCCGGCCGATGACGTCGCAGGAGGCGGTGCGCGCCGGCGAGGACTTCTGCCGCGCGCGCGGCTACGCGTGCGCGCGCCCCGGCGTGGAGCGGCTCGGCGCGTACTGGCGCGTGCGCTTCGACGCGCGCAACGCGCAGCGCCAGGGCGACCTGTACCTCGACTTCGAGGCGACGAGCCGCGCGCTGGTGCGCGCCGACGAGCCGCCGGAGATCCCCGCCCCGCCGCCTCCGCGACCCGCCCCCGCGCCGGCGCCGTATCCGCCGCCCTACCCGCGCCCCGCCCCGGCGCCGCCGCCCGCGATGTCGCGCGACGAGGCCGTCTCCCGCGCGGTGCAGCTCTGCCGCGAGCGCTGGTTCGACTGCCGCCTCGAGGGCGCCTATCGCGACGGCGACGTGTGGGTCGTGGATCTCGCCGCGCGCCGCGACCGCATCGGCGGGACGTTCCGCGCCGGCTTCGACGCGTTCACGCGCGAGGTGCTGTCGGTGGACGAGCCGCGCCCGCCCGCGCCGGCGCCGGCCCCCGCTCCGGCGCCTCCGCCGCGCCCGCGCTACCTCACGGGCGACGAGGCCGCCGCGCGCGGCTACGAGGTCTGCGCCGAGCGGCGCTATGCGTGCCGCCTCCTCGCCTCGTCCCTCGCCGGGAACGTCTGGCGCCTCGAGTACGAGGCCCGCCGCGCCGGAAACGAGGGCCCGCTGCGCGTCGAGGTGGAC
>JBJMQK010000311.1:0-2850 GCA_045802735.1 Anaeromyxobacteraceae bacterium
CGGCGGCGCCGCGCGCGACGGCGACGTTCTCGGCCGCCTCGCGCAGCGTGGGCGCGCCGACGCCGGCGCAGCGGACCGTGGGCCCGGCCGGCGGGCCAGCCGCGGGCGCGAGACCCGCCGCGGCGAGCGCGAGGGCGGCCACGAAGGCCCTCACCCGCGCCAGCCGTCCTTCAGCGCGCGGAGCGCCACGAACACCTCCGCCGCGCCGTTCGCAGCGACGCCGCGCGCCGCGAGCGCCGGTGCGAGCGCCTCCGGGCGCAGGAACGGGTTCGCCGCGCGCTCGGCGGCGAGCGTGGTCGCGGCGGGCTCCTCGCCACGCGCGTGGGCGGCGCGCGCCCGGTCGAGCTGGGCGCGCGCGGCCGCGTTCGCGGGCTCGAGGTCGAGCGCGAACGGGAGGTTCGCCTCGGCGTAGTCGTGGCCGGGGTGCACCTCGAGCGTCCCCTCGAGCGCGGCGATGACGCCGAGGAAGCTCTGCGCGAGGCGCGCCGGATCGCCGCCGTGCTTGCAGTTGCCGCACCCGCCCCAGAACAGCGTGTCGCCGGTGAACAGGCGTCCGCGCCACGCGTACAGGACCGAGCCCGGCGTGTGGCCGGGCGTCTCGTGCACCGCGAGGGACAGCGCCCCGAGGGCGAGCGCGCGCCGGCCGGCGACGTCGACGTCGGGCCGGTACCAGGCGGCGTCCGCCGCGTGGCCGTGGACCACCGCGCCGGTGCGGCGCACCACCTCGGCGGTGCCACCGGTGTGGTCGCCGTGGCCGTGGGTGTGCAGGACGAACCGCGGCCGGACGCCGTGCACCGCGGCCAGCGCGAGCGCGACGTCGGGATCGCCCGGGTCGACGAGCGCGGCGTCGGCGCCCTCGGCGAGGAGGTAGGTGTAGTTGTCCCTGGCGTAGCGGCGGCGGTCGAAGATCACGCCGGCTCCGCGTCGTCGGGCCAGTGCGAGAGGCCGATGCGGTTTCCCTCGGGATCGCGCACGTAGAGCGTCCAGCGCGTGCGGTGGACGACCTCGACGCCCCGCGACGCGAGGCGCTCCTCCCACGCCTGTCGCTCGGCCGCGCCGATGCGCAGCGCCACGAGGTGGAGCCCGGCGGCGCCGTCGCGGAACGGCGCGAGAGCGGACGGACCGTCCGCGCGCTCCAGGGCGACGAACCCGTCCCCGACCTCGAGCCAGACGCTGCGATCGCCGCCGTCGGCGCTCGGCCAGCGGCGCAGCACGGCGAGCCCGAGCACCTCGCGGTAGAAGCGCTCGCAGAGCGAGAGATCCGCGCACTGCAGCGCGAGGTGGTGGAAGCCGAGGGGCACGAGGCGAGCGTAGCCGCGCCTCGCCGCCGACGCCAGCCTCGGCCGGGCGCGAGACGACACCGGCGCGCCGCTCGCGGCGGCCGCGCCCCCCGGCGGTCTCGCCCCCCCTCCATGGTAGACTCCGCGCCGTGCCGCTCCGGGGCAAGCGAGTCCTCGTCGTGGACGCGGGCGGCGACCTCGCCGGGGTGATGGCCGCTGCCGCGGCCGGCCTGGGGGCGTCGGTCGCGGAGTGCCGCGGCGGCCGGGCGGCGCTCGAGGCGGTGGGCGCGCTCGGCGCCGACGCCGCCATCGTCGACCTCCCCCTCCCCGACGTGCGCGGCGACGCCTTCCTCGTCGCCCTGCGCGAGCGCGGCATCCCGTGCATCGCGGTCTCTGCGGTGCTGAAGGGGGATCGCTACGCCGAGATCGCGCGCCGCTTCGGCGCGGCCGGGTTCTTCGAGCGGCCCTTCGACCCGGCGGAGGCGTTCGCGGCGCTGGCGCGCGCGATGCCGGAGCCGCCGCCCCTGCCGTGGGAGACGCCGACCGAGACGCCAACCTCGACCGCGACCGCGAGCCCGACCGACCCCGACCCCGACTTCGACAGCCTCATCTTCTCCGCCGCGCGCCCCGCACTCGACGACGTGCTCCCCGCCCTGCCCTTCACGTCGAAGCCCGCGAACAGCCTGTCGCTGCCGGTCGCCGTCGCCGACCTCCCCCCCGCACGCGGCGGCGCGGCTCCGTCCTTTCCCGCCGGCGACCTCGCGACGACGCCGCTGCCGCGCCTCCTCGCGGCGCTCCATGCCGGCCGCACCTCGGGCACCCTCACGCTCGTCCGCGGGCCCGTGAAGAAGCTCGTCGGCCTCGAGCGCGGCAGCCCCGTGTTCGCGATCTCGAACGTGCCTTCCGAGCGCTTCGGCGCGCTCGCGGTGCGGACCGGCGTCCTCTCGGCCGGGGCGCTCCGCGCGCTCACGGCAGAGCTGGGCGCGACCGGCCGCGTCGCGGACGCGCTCGTCGCGCGCGGCCACCTCGACACGGCGCGACGCGTCGCGCTCGTCGGGCAGCAGATCCGGGACGTGATCTGGGGCGCGTTCGCCTGGGCGGACGGCACGTATCGGCTGGTCGAGGCGCCGTTCGAGCGCAAGGAGCTCGTGCGCGTGGAGCTCGCAGCGGGCGACCTCGTGCTCGAGGGCCGCCGCCGCACCGCCGTGCTCGAGACGCTGCGCGGCGCGCTCCCCGCGACGCGCGCGCTCGGCCGCGGGCCCGCGCCGGCGGTCGCGCTGGACGAGCTCTCGCTCTCGCCGGCCGAGGCACAGCTCGTCGCGCACGCCGACGGGACGAAGACGATCGCCGATCTCGTCGCGCTCGGTGGGCTGCCCGAGCGTGAGGCCCTCGCCCTGCTGCAGGGGTGCCGCGACCTCGGCATCCTGGTCGAGGTCGAGCGCGGCCTCTCGGGCACGCGGCGCATCGGCTTCATGTAGGCCGCTCGCCCCCGCGCCCTCCGCCCGCCGAGCCGCCGCTTGCAGCGCGCGTGCCGGGACGGCTATACATGCCCCCCTTTTCTCAAGGACTC
>JBJMQK010000337.1:0-3478 GCA_045802735.1 Anaeromyxobacteraceae bacterium
GTCGAGCTCCGCGTCGCCGAGCAGCGCGCCGCTCGCCTCGACGTGGCGCTGCGCCTCGTCGGCCGAGCGCCGGATGCTCCGCTCCTCCTCGGGCGTGCTCGGCCCCGCGTCGCCCGGGGGCGCGGGCGCCGTCGCGCACCCGCAGGCGGCGACGAGGGCGAGCGCGGCCGCGCGGCGCGCGGTCACCGGCCGACCCGGGGGAGCGTGGAGAGCAGGTCCAGGACGAACGTCGCGACGTTGTCGGGATCGAGCAGGTCCCTCGAGGACACGATCGCCGAGTCGTACCAGAGGATCGTCCCGTCGCGGTCGACGAGCGCGAGCGCGTAGGTCCCCGCGCCGCCCGCGTTCCGCGCACCGCCGCGCCCGGTCGCGTCCGGCCCGAGCAGCACCGCCGCCTCGCCGCGCACGAGCAGCAGCGCGTCGCGATCAGTGTCGGCGAGCAGCCGGTGGAGATCGCCGAGCCCGTATTCGAACCGGGCGAGCTTCGCCGGGAAATGCCCCCGGTAGAGCGCCTCGTCGATCGCGGCGTCGACGTATTCGAGCAGGAGCTGCACCTCGGCGAGCTCGCGCCGCGCCTCGGGCGCGCTCGGGGCGAAGTGCTTCGGGACGAGCCCGCGCGCGCGCAGCGCCGCGGCCACGGTCTCCACCACCGCGCGACCGGCGGCCTCCGCCCAGTCCGGCCGCGGCACGTGCGAGAGCAGCGGCGTCGCCTCGTGGTACCTCAGCGCGGGCGCCACGACGCCCACGATCCGGACGCCGGCCATGCGCGCGACGAAGTCGGGGTGGACGAAGCGCATTCGCGCCGGGGGGGCGCTCGAGACCGGCGCCGCCAGGAGCGCGGCGAGCACGGCGAGGGCGAGGCGGTGCGGGCGTGACGGGCGCACGGGTCGAACGCAGAGTGTACGCGCTCCCGGAGCGACGCGCCACGGGGTGGGGCCGCCCGAGGCCGCTCCGTCTGCTATCCTCCTCCGATGGCGAACGCCCCGAAGGCGCCGGACGTCCAGGCGCGCCTCGCGAGCGTCTACGGCGAGCTGCCGGCGGCGCAGCGCGCCCTCGCCGATCTCCTGATGGGCGATCCGCTGCTCGGCGCGCTGTGGGGCATCGAGGCCATGGCCGAGCGGGCGAAGGTGAGCGTGGGCTCCGTCACGCGCCTCGCGAAGCGCCTCGGCTACCCGGGGTTCAGCGACTTCCGCGACGCGCTGCGCGACGCGTGCAGCGCGCGCTCCGGCGCCTCCGAGCTCGAGGAGCTGAAGCCGGCGACGGACCTCCTCGGTGCGCTCTCCGAGGTCGTGCGCCGCGACGGCGGCCACCTCGCGCGGCTCATCCAGGCGGTGGACCACGCGACACTCGAGGCCGCGGCGCGCCTGCTCGCCGGCGCCGGGCACCGGGTGATCCTCGGCCGCGGCGTGGGCCAGGTCATGGGCGTCGTCTTCGCGTTCCACCTGACGCAGGCCGGGGTGCCCTGCATCGCCGCCCTCCCCTCCGACTTCTCGAACCAGGTGGCGAACCTCGGGCCGCGCGACCTCCTCGTCGCGCTGAGCTTCCCGCCCTACAGCCGCGAGACGGTGGACGCAGCGCGCTTCGCGAAGCAGAACGGGACGCCGGTCCTCGCCTTCTCGGATCGCAAGGACTCCCCGCTCGCGCAGTACGCCGACATCCTCGTGCCCGTGCCGAGCGAGGACCTCCTCTTCAGCTTCAGCGTCACCTCGTTCGCCGCGCTCTCCCACGCCTTCGCGATCGTCCTCGCGGCGCGCGATCAGGCGGGCACCCTGAAGCGCCTCGAGGCCGCCGACGAGGTGGCGAAGCCCCTCGTGGTGGAGCGCTGGCTGCCGATGCAGCCGGGGGCGCTGCGGGTGAAGAAGCGGAGCGGGTAGATCGTATTCCCTGCGTTCCGAGCGGAAGCACTCACGCCGTCCTGCATGCGCCTCACCGAGGTCGGGAACTGTACTCAGTCAGCGCGGAGAAGGCGGAAACGAAGGCGACCCCGGCCGATTCGTTTCTGAGCCGCGAGGATCCCCAGCATGTTCGAAAGGCGGCGGAGATCCGACCGGCGGTCCGCGGGCTCGGGACGCGCGGCGTAGGCCGGCGCGTCATCCCGCCTTGCGGCGGTAGTGGAGCGCCAGCGCGCCGGACTTCAGGCGCTTCGTCGAGACCAGCTCGAGGCGCCTCGAGCGCTCGAGGCCCTGAAACAAGGTCGGCCCGTGGCCCGCGACGATCGGGTGGACGACGAGACGGTACTCGTCGATCAGCCCCAGCCGCTCGAGCGCGGCCGAGAGCGCGGGGGCGCCCACGAGCACGCCGCGCGGGGTCTTCTCCTTGAGCTCCCTCACGGCCTCGAACAAATCCCCCTCGACGCGGAAGGTGTTGTTCCACGGGAAGTCGCGCCGTGAGGACGACACCACGTACTTCGGCTTGGCCTCCAGCTTGCGCGCCCACTCCCGCGTCGCGCGCGGGGCGTTCTCGTCGCGCGCCACCGCCGGCCAGGCGCTCTCCATCAGCTCGTAGGTGATGCGCCCCCACAGCATCGCTCCGGCCGCGTCCATCAGCTCCGTGAAGTAGTCGTGCAGCTCGTCGTCCGCGATCCCCACGCGATGGTCGCAGCACCCGTCCAACGTCACGTTGAGTCCGAAGGTCAAGAGGCCCATGCCGCTGATCTACCGCGGGCCCGAACAGGCGCCTCGTGGAGATCGAGGTCACCCGCATGCACAAGGATGCAGGTTGAGGGGGTGATCCTCGCACCGCTGATCCCGGCGGCAACCTTCGGCGTTGGCGAACTCTGCGATCACCCGAGTTCGCGATACCGGAACACCGACGAAACCAAGGTCGCGATCGCACTGCCGGTCATCTACTTCACCGCGCCCCTCGTGCTGGCGTGGGTCCTGACGAGGGTGCGGCGAGCGCGAGCAGGCGCTGTCGCCGTCCGGGTTGGAGTGCAGCGTCGCATTCGACGTACGGCCAGTGCAACCCCGGTGAAGGGCGCGGCGAGCGTCTTCGCTCGCGCGCAGGGCACGGGGAAGGGCGTCCGCAAGACCGACCAGGGCGACGCCGAGTTGCTCGCCCGCCTGGCACGGGTTGACCCGGCGCACCTCGCGCCGGTGAGCGCGGGTCAAGGCCTACGACCGCTGGGCCGAGGTGCGGGCAAGCGTACCCGGAGACGAGCCGCCTCACGCAGGTACACGGAGTCGGCTCCCTCGGCGCACTCGCTGGAAGCACGTGCGAAGACGCTCGCCCCGACCTCGCTGCGCCGCTCGCAGGACGACGTGAACCCTTCGCCCTTCGACTACGGTCCGCTGCGCGGCCCTACGCTCAGGGCGAACGGAGGGTGAAACCTCCCCGCGCCCCTCACCCCGCGCCGCTCACCCCTCGACGCGCGTCCCCGCCTCGCCCGCCAGCGCGGCGCGGAGGTGCTCCGGGTCGGTGATGATCGCCCGCTTCCCGCCCCCCTCCAGGAAGGCGACGACCGCCTTGATCTTGGGGA
>JBJMQK010000410.1:0-2893 GCA_045802735.1 Anaeromyxobacteraceae bacterium
CAGCTCGCCCGCGACCTGGCCGTCGGACGAGACGAGCTCCGTGACGACGGGCGGTCGGTACTCGGTGAGCGTCGGGATGTCGGGGAGCCCGCGCGCGAAGTGGCGATAGGCGAGGAACGCGGCGACGCCGGCGCCGGCTGCGACGAGCGCGAGGAACAGGAAGCCCCACGCGAGCAGGCGGGCGAGCAGCGATCGCCGCCGCGGCGGCGGGGGTGTGGGTCCACCGCCGCCGACCGCCGGCTCGACCGGGCTGGGAGGCGGACGGCCGCTCGGCGTCGGATCTCGCGCGCTCATCGGCCGCGAATCTATGCGCGGAGGACGGGAGGGATCAACGCTCGGCGCCCGGGTCCGCCGGGGCGGGGAGGTTCATTTTCGCGAGGACCTCGCGCAGCTCGGGTGGAACCGGCGCGGACAGGCGCAAGACGCGGCTCTCGACGGGGTGTGGCAGCTCGAGCTTCCACGCGTGGAGGAACATGCGGCGGAGGCCCCAGCGCGTCTTCGCCACCCGGTTGAACGGGAAGTCCCCGTACCGGTGGTCACCCGCGACGGGGTGCCCGGCCGCCTGGAGGTGGCGCCGGATCTGGTGCGTGCGCCCCGTCTCGATGCGCACGGAGAGGAGCGACGCCTCCCGCATCGACGCCAGCACGCGGTAGTGCGTCGTCGCCTGCTGGAAGTTCACCCCGCGCTGCGTCTTCGAGCGCGCGGTCTGCTCGTGCTCGGAGAGCGCGAGGTCGAAGGTGCCGTCCTGGCGAGGCATCTTCCCCTTCGCGAGCGCGAGGTAGGTCTTCCGCACCTGTCCTCCCTCGGTGAAGATCGCGGTGAGGCCCGCCATCGCCTTGCGCGTCTTCGCGACGAGGACCACCCCGCTCGTCTCGCGGTCGAGGCGGTGCGCCGGCGACGGCTTGAACTCGGTGGGCGGGAGGTCCTGGGGCACGCGCAGGTACGCGCGCGCCTCCTCCACGAGCGTCGCGCCGGTGATGCCGGTGCCCGGGTGCGCGGCGAGCCCCGCCGGCTTGTCCACGGCGAGGAGGTGGTCGTCCTCGTGGAGCACGGTGAAGGTGACGGCGGTCGCCTTCGCGGGCGCGCCCTCGCCGTCGGGCCTGGTCGAGAGCAGGCGCTCCTCGTCGCCGCGGACGATCACGGCGTCGCCCTCGGCGAGCACCTGCTCGGCCCGGCCGCGCGACCCGTTCACCCGCACCTTGCGCGTGCGGAGGAGCTTGTACACGTGCGACAGCGGCACGTCCTTGAGGGCGCGCCGCAGGTACTTGTCGAGCCGCTGCCCGGCGGCGTCGGGGGTGACCTTCATCTCGAGCACGGGGACGGCTTACCACGTGCCGGCGCGCGCCGCCGCGGGAGATGGGCGCGCGGGTCAGACCTCGCCTTCGCGCTTTTCCGTCACCTTCCGTGGGGGGCCTGGGGGGAGCGTGGTCGCTCACCCCGGACTGAGGCTCGCTGCGGCTGTATGCAGCGAGCCGGAATGCTCTGACTCGTCTCTGGCAGTGTTCGCAAGCTCGAGAAGCGGCGAAGGCGAGTCAGAGCAGCTCGAGCTGCTCGCGCTCGACGAGCGGCTCGGAGCGGATCCCCTCGCGCCGCAGCGCCGCCGCGAGCTCGCGGGCGTAGCCGTGCACGGTGAGGACGCGCGTGGCGCCGCTCGCCTTCGCGTAGCGCACGAGCGACGGGAAGTCGGCGTGATCGGAGAGCGGGAAGGCCGCGTCGACGCCGCGGAAGCCGCGGCGACCGTCGATGGCCCAGCCGGTGAGGACGGCAGTGCGGCGGTTTGCGATGCGCAGGATGGGCGAGGTGCGCGCGAGGTGCGGCAGCGCCACCACCACCTCGCCCGGGAGCGGCCCCTCCGGCGGCAGCACCTCGACGTTCGGCAGCGCGACGCCGTTCGCCTCGTACACCCGGTTGACGGCGTGCACCACCGGGTGCGCGCGGCACGGATACCCCGCCTCGCCGAGGTACTTCAGGATCTCCTGCGCCTTGCCGAGGGCGTAGGCGAGGAGCACCGGGGTGGCGCCGTCGCCGATCGCCTCGTCGACGAAGCGGCGGATCGCGGCGAGGACCTCGTCCTTGGGCGGGAAGACGTAGCGCGGCAGGCCGAAGGTGGACTCGAGCACGAGGACGTCGCACTCCATCACCTCGGCGCGCTCGGCGGTGAGCGTCGGCTCGAGGCACAGGTCGCCGGTGTAGCCGAGCGCGACGCCGTCCCGCGTGGCGCGGAGCTGAGCCGACCCGAGGACGTGCCCCGCCGGGAAGAGCTCGAGCGTGAGGTCGGCGAGCCCGAAGGGCTTGCGATAGCCGACCGGCAGCGCCTCGCCCTTCACCTTCGGACCGAGGCGGTGGCGCATGAGCGCGACGGTGGCGCCGGTGGCGATCGTGCGGTCGTGCCGCGCGATGTGATCGCCGTGGGCGTGCGAGACGAAGGCGCAGGGAGAGCGGCGGTGCGCGTCGAGGAAGAGGCCGCTCTGGGCGACTTTCAGCTGGCCGTTTCTCAGCTCGATGGGCAGGCGCCTCACGCCGGCCTTGTATCGCATGACCCTGACAGGCCGCGAACGAGCGAACGACCCGGGAAGGTCAGGGGCGCAACGTCAGGGCAGCGGCGCGTCGGCGTTGCCGGTGTTCCGGATGTCGTGGTGCGACTTCGGCCAGGGGGAGCTGGGGTCGAGGCCCTTGTCGACGACGACCGCGTAGAGCTTCCCTTCGCCGGAACCGACGTAGAGCGTCGCGAGCGTGTTCGCATCGCCGGGCGCGGGGGCGATGGTGGGGAACGTGAGGGGGAAGGAGCCGAGCGATGTGCCTTCGGTGACGGACCATCTCACGGTGCCATCGTCGGTGATTGCATCGAGGGCGCCCGTGGCGCTGACGGCGTAGACGACGACGCCCGAGGCGT
>JBJMQK010000413.1:0-7292 GCA_045802735.1 Anaeromyxobacteraceae bacterium
GCTGGTGACTCCTATGGGTGCGACCCGTCCGCTCCTGTAACCTTCGCACCTCTCCACCACAGCGGTGAGGGATCCGTGAGTGCCCCCGAGGCATGCTGCGGATCTGGTGACGAACCGTGGCGGAATCCGCAACTCAGGAGAGAGCACAGACATGGCCCGTAGGACTTTCGAGAGCAACGCCGACCCCCTCCGCCCGTACTTCGCGGAGATTCACAGGAACCGGCTCTTGACCCCGGAAGAGGAGCTGGAGCTGGCGCGACGGGTCCGCGACACGGGCGACGCGGCCGCGGCCCACCGCCTCGTGACCGCGAACCTGCGCTTCGTCGTGAAGGTCGCGTATCGCTACCGCTGGTCGGGCCTCAAGATCGGCGACCTCATCCAGGAGGGGAACATCGGCCTCATGCGCGCCGTCCGGACGTTCGATCCGGAGCGAGGGCTGCGCTTCGTCTCGTACGCGGTGTGGTCGATCCGCGCCGCGATCCAGAACTACATCCTGCAGGCGCACTCGCTGGTGAAGTTCGGCACGACGCGCGCACAGCGGCGGCTCTTCTTCGCGCTGGGGCGCACGACCCGCGAGCTCGAGCGGCGCGACGAGGGAAGGGCCCCGGCGAACACGCCCGACCGGCTCGTGGAGATCGCGGAGCGGCTCGGCGTCACCACGGCCGAGGTCGAGGAGATCGGCGGGCGCATGGCGGCGCGCGACGTCTCGCTCGACGCGCCGATCGGCGAGGACGACGACGGCTCCCGCCTCGACCTCCTCGAGGGTCACGCCGCCGCGCAGGACCACCAGCTCGCGTCGGAGGAGATCCGCGCCCTCGTCGAGGCGAAGATCCACGGGGCGCTCGCCGCCCTCGACGCGCGCGAGCGCTACATCGTCGAGCAGCGCGTCATGTGCGAGGAGCCGATGACGCTGTCGGAGGTGGGGGCGCACCTCGGCCTCGGGCGGGAGCGCACGCGCCAGCTGGAGGCGCGCGCGAAGGCGCGGTTGCGCCGGGAGCTGCGCGCGTTCGCCGCCGAGATCGACTGGCCGTGCGACGAGGACGCGCCCGAGCGCCGCGGCGACGTGGCGGCGTAGCACGTCGCGGCGGCCGCGGACGAGCACCTCGCTCGAGCCCCGCCACCGGGACCGGACACATTCGCCCACAACCCTCTGCCGAACGGCGGCGCCAGGCCCGTTTCCGTGGCCCCCTTGGGTGCACCAGCCGTTGAATGTGGTCACGAAGGTGCCGCGGTAGGCGGATGGCGCGTGGGCGGAAGTGCCCCGGGACCGCACAGCGCCGCCGTTCCGCACACCAGGTGTGCCTCGATGATGTTTTGCCAGTCATCACCGTAGCTTCCAGCGCTCGCTGGGCGTCGCCGTTGCGCTGATGCGGACGCGCCTGGCTCGGAGCCTGGCCGTCCAGAACCCGACTTTTCTTGCCGCCTTGCGTCAGGCGCGTGCGCTCGCACGCTCGCCACCACTTGCGGGACAACTCGGCCGGGTGCCACAAAACCCATGCCTGCCAAGGCGTGCACCGGTCGATGACCGGGGCGCCCGACATGGGCTAGCCGAGCAACAGACCAACCCCGGAGAGGTGCCTGATGAGGATTGCCCGTTACGTGACGCTGTCGGCGCTCATCGCAGTCGCTTGCGGCGGGACGGACCCCGCCGGCGTGGGCGTGCTGCCGATCGATCCTGGCGCGTCGACCTCGGGCTCGGGCGCGAAGTCGGGCAGCGACGCAGGTGCGCCCGCCGCGAGCGGCGGAGACGGTTCGCCTGCGGTGAACCCGCCGGACGCCCCGGTGAGCACGCCGCCCGGCCCCCCGCCGGCCGCCGCTTCGAAGGACGCGTTCGGCGTGACGATGCTCAACGCGACGAAGCCGGGAGGCGAGACGTGGTCCCTCGCGGCCGACCCGCGCAGCGACCCCCGCTTCGACCCGCAGCTGGCGATCACGCAGAACGCCGATGGCTCGTGGAAGATCAAGAGCGCGCAGGTGCGCATGGACGTGTTCACGTCGAGCGGCTACACGCTCACGACCAGCTCGACCCAGGACCGCACCACGCTCGCGAGCCGCGGCTACATGCAGTCGCCCAGCGACTGGAGGAACGTCGAGATCACCGGCTTCGTGAAGGTGAACGCGGGCGGCGCGGATAGCCACATCACCTGGTACGCGCGCGGCGGCAAGCACTCCGACCCGATCCCCTGCGAGGGCTCCGCCTACAAGGGCAGCCTCACCGCCGATGGCCAGATGCGCTTCCAGAAGGAGTCCTGGCACGTCGACTACGACCAGAGCCCCTACGCGAAGGTGACCTCCTCCTACCTGGGGCGCTGGATGGGGTTCAAGACCATCCTCCGCAACGTGACCGTGAACGGCGCGACCGCCGTCCACATGGAAGCGTGGCTGAACGACAGCGCGGACAAGGTCACCTGGACGAAGGTCTACGCTTTCGACGACGCCGGCGCCTGGGGCGGGAACTCCACCCACTGCGGCGGCGCCGACGACAAGATGCCGCTCACCTGGGGTGGACCCATCACCGCGTTCCGCTGGGACGACTCCACCGATGTCGACTTCAAGTGGCTGTCCGTCCGCGAGCTCGAGTGACCTCACGGCGGACCTGCCCGGCTGCGCGCGCGCGTCAGGCGACCAGCGTGTCCCGGTCCGGGGCCGGGGCCGGGCCGGCCGGGCGGGCGTCGCCGGCCGGCCGGGCGTCGATGGAGCAGCCGTTGGCCTGGCAGCGGCCGCCGTCCGCGAGGTCGAAGCGCCAGCGGTGGCGCGGGCACACCAGGTGACCATCGCCGTCCACCCACGCCCGCGTGAGATCCGCGCCCTGGTGAGGGCAGTAGCGCGCGACCGAGTAGCGCCGGCCGGCTGCCTCCACCTCGATGCGCTCGCGGTGGGCCTCGGTGTCGAGCACGGTCTCGCAGAAGTGAGGCAGGTCCTCCGCCTCGAGCGCCAGGAAGCCGTGCATGAGCGGGTCGTAGCGGTCGGGCGACCGTGAGAGGCGCTGGCGGAACGAGAGCAGGAACTCCTCCCAGGTGATCGTCCCGTCGAGGATGCGGGCGAGGTCGAGAGCGCTCGCGGACAGGAGATAGCGCCCCGACGCCGGCACCCCGCTCACCGGCTGGACGCGGCCGTTCGCGAAGTTCACGCGCACCGGACGCCCGGGCAGCTCGGCCACGTCGACGTAGAGCGGGAAGGTCACGCGTTCACGCAGCGGAAACGCGGCCAGCTTCCGGGCCAGCTCCAGGGCCACGCCGGTGCGGACGTCCTCCGCCTCCCGGCCCTCGAGCGGCCGCGACCTGGCGGCGAACAGCGGCGCCATCCGGTCGGCGTAGGCGCGGACGTACGCCTCGAAGGCGTCGTCGCCGATCCGCTCCTCGGCGAGCGACACCGGCTCGCAGCTGGCCGCGTCGAGGACGTCACCCGGCATCGGCTCGATGAGCCGGGGCCGCCGCTCGCCCAGCCGGCGCTGCAGGTAGGCGAAGAACTTCGACGCCCGCGGGAAGATGCTCGCGGCCTGGAAGTTGAGGTGGAGCAGCGCCGGGTCGAGGAAGCAGGCCGGCCCGGCCGACGCCAGGAACGCCCGCGGCTCGACCGCCAGGATCGCGCGCGCCACCGACTCGAACTTGCCCACCATCTTCTGCCGGGAGAGCGCCGCGTACGCCCGGGGCTCGTAGTCGTAGCAGGTCGGGTGCCACACCGCGCCCGAGAACTGCGCGGTGAAGACGTCGATGGGCCCGTCCGCCGCCACGAGCGCGGGGAGGCGGTCGTGGATCTTGCAGTCGTTGAGGTCGAGGAAGCGCTGCCCGTCACCCCGCACCAGCAGCGCCGAGTCGCGGTTGAGCGCCGAGTCGGAGACGTACAGCTTCAGCGCGCCGCCCGGGAACGCCACCTCCTGCCCGTCCTCGCAGTACACCGCCTCGCTGCAGCCGTACGCGTCGAAGTAGTCGCGCATGGCGCGGCGGACGAACCGCGGGGCGACGAGGGTGAAGTCGCGCCGCCGCACGGTGTCGAGGAAGGCGCGGTCGAAGTGGTCGCCGTGCTCGTGGCTCACGTAGAGGAAGCGCGGCTTGCCCGGCTTCTCCAGCGCCTCGCGCGCCAGCGGCGCGAGGCCATGGTTCTGGGGAAACTGCATCCACCCCGAGTCGAAGGCCCCGTGCTCGGACAGCCAGGGATCGGCCACCACCACCGCGCCGTCCGTCTCCACCACGAAGCCCGCATGTCCCAGACTGGTGATCTTCACGTCCGCCCCCCTCGCCACCCACCCGGTGCAACCCGAACGACGGCGCCCACGAGCGGGCGCCGCACTTCCTCACCTCGGCTCCGCCGCATCCACGGCGAGCTCGAACTCGAACCGCACGTTGTCGCTCCGCAGCCCCGCGGGCCCGCGCAGCTCCAGCGCCTCGCGCGGCAGCGGTCCCTCCCACACCACCTCCCGGTCCACGCGCACCTCGAGCCGCTCGCGCGCGAGCGTCGCGGCGAGGACGTGGGCGCTGCCGGGCCGCAGCGGCGGCACCGCGGCGGCGCGGTCCGGCCGCAGGTTCTGGTACCCCTCGTTCGTGCAGTCGTCCGAGCGGTGCTGGCCCGGGTTCCGCTTGAGCGACACGACCACGCCGGGCCTGGGCGCGACCCGCCACATCGCGTAGAGGACGTTGCAGCCGTCGGCGGCGCGCAGCTTGAGGCCGAGCTGCTCCCGCAGCTCGCCGGAGCGCAGCGGCATCGCCTCGCCCGTCCGGCCCAGGTAGGTGAAGCGCAGCTCGGCGCGCGAGCCGTCGGCTGTCGGCGCGACGGCCCGGAACTTCGGGGCGTCGACCTGCAGCCTCTGGCCCTCGCCGAGGCGGCCCTCCGTCACGTGCAGCCCATCCCGACCCATCGCCACCAGCCGTGCCATGCCGGCCACCCCCGGGGACGGGATCGCGAGGAGCGCCGCCATGAGCGGGCCGATCACCGCTGCTCCGACCCGGCGGCGCGCGCCGTCTGCAGGCCCGGGCCCACCGGCTGCGGGGACGGCCGCGACGGCGGCTCTCCGAGCGCGCCACCCAGCTCCTCGACGTGCGCGGCCAGGTAGGCGTGCTCGGCGCGCGTCCGCACCAGCTCGAACCAGAGCCCGTGCTGGTACCGCTCGACCTTCACGGTCTGGAGGTGCTCGACCTGCACCATCTGCGCCGAGAGCGCGGCGAGCAGCGTCCCGGCGCTGTGCAACCGCGCCCGCTCGGCGGACAGCACCGCTCGCCGATCATCGAGGAGGCGCGCCACGCGCGCCGGGAGGGCGTCGGCCGATTCGCGCTCGGCGAGCGCCCGGCCCTGCAGCGCGCGAGCGTCCGCGCCGCCGCGCCACAGCCTGCCGAGGTCGAACGACGCCGACAGCATGGCGAACACGGGGACGCGCTCGCGCCCATCGGAGATGTGGTCGTACCCGCCTCGCAGGGCGAGATCCCACGTCCCGGCGTCGCGGGTGCGCTCCTCGGCGACGCCGAGCGCCTGGTCCAGCGCCGTGTAGTCGGCGAGGAGCAGCGGGACGTCCCCCAGGGGCGGGTGCGGCACCGCCGCGGCCCGGGAGAGCGCGAGCGAGGTCTGTGCGGCCAGCGCCCGCAGCTCCTCGAGGCGGAGGCGATCCGCGTCGAGCGCGTCGACCGTGGCGCGCACGTCCTGCACGGCCGCGCGGAGCCCGTCGATCATCCGATCGGCGGCGGGCATGGCCTGCTCGAGCACGGCGGCGCGCGCCGCCAGGGCCCGCTCCGCCCCGAGCGCGTCCCCGACCGCCAGCGCCGCCTCGAGGCCCGCGCGGGCGCGCTCGCGCCGGCAGGCGACGGCCGCCCGGCCTTGCAGCGCCCGGCCCTGGAAGAGCCGCCCCAGGCTGAAGCTCGCGCCGGCGGTGACGCGGTAGGTGGGCCCGCCGACAGGCAGGTCGCGCGCCACCGCCTCGCCCGCGTTCATGAAGCCGGTGCTGGCGAAGAGCGTGGGCGCGAGCAGCGGCGCCGCCTGTGATTCGGCGGTCGCCTCGAGGAGCTGGCAGGCGCCCTCTCCGAAGGACGCGCCGGCGGCGACGGCGAGCAGCGCGACGAGCGGACCGGTGACGAGCATGGGCACCTCAGAACAGGAACGGGGGCCGGCCGACGTGCAGGACGCCCTCGCGCGCCGCTGCGGGATCGGAGAGCTCCAGCTGGGCCATCGCGCCGCGCACGACGGTCTGGCGGATGGGGTGCTTCTGGGTCGCCTCGCCCTCGAACAGCCGCCCGACGGAGCCGACGCGGCGGCAGACGATGAGGCCGAGCGCGCAGCGGTAGAGCGGCGCTCCCGCCTGCACGTGCTTCAGGTTGTCGTAGGGCACGAACCCGACCGTCACGTCGCCTTTCACCGCGGCGAGCCACGGCGAGCCACGCAGGGTGGCGAGCAGCGTGTCGTAGCGCGCGATCGAGACCTCGAGCTGCGCGAGCGTGGCGGTCAGCGACCGCTCCTGCTCGAGCGCGTGCTGCTCGTCGAGGCGCGCCCGCACCGACTCGCGGGTCTCCAGGAGCACGCGGGTGGTGAACGGCGGCGTCGCGGCGAGCCAGTCGGAGGCGGCGGCCGCCTCGAGCGCGGCCACGTCGCGCTCGGTGTCGCCGAGCCGCTGCCTGAGGTTCACCTCCCGCTCGGAGACCTCGAGCCTGGTGAGGGCCAGCTCGGCGAGCTGGTGGTTGACCGTCAGGAAGGCCTCACGCTCGATCAGGCGGGCGTCGCGCAGCGCCTCGGCGCGCGTGCGCACCAGGCCGGAGAAGGCGGGCCCCGACTCGGCGATGTCCTGCCGGGCGGCCGCGATCCCGGGCTCGAGCGCCGCGAGCGCTCGCTGGAGGTGCGCGCGATCGGCGCGCTCCGCGCGGACCGACTGCACGAAGAGCCGCTGGAACGCCCGCGCCTCCTCGGCCGTCCGCACCGCGTGGTCGCGCTGCAGGGTGAGCTGCGCCCGCTCGGCGAGGAGGTGGTCGCGGGCCGTGGCCTTCTCGGCGATCTCCGTGTCGAGCCGGAGCACCCGCTCGTCGAGCGGTGACACGATCGTCGGCGACACCCAGCGGGTGCTCACCAGGTAGAACCCCTGCGTCCCGAGGTACGAGGCCAGGCCGAGGAAGATGACCGCCAGCGCGGCCAGCCCGAGCGCCTTGTAGAGAGCGACGAAGACCTTGTTCATGCGTACGACGACGGACGGCATGGGGGCATCCTCGGGTCAGGCCGCGCGCGCGGGGTCGCCCTGTGCCGACGCGGCGGGCGCGCCACCGCCGCGGGTCTCCCAGCTCGACGAGTCGAGCGTGAACAGGGCGAGGGGGGTGATGACG
>JBJMQK010000432.1:0-5310 GCA_045802735.1 Anaeromyxobacteraceae bacterium
GGCCGACGCCGAGGCGCTCGCGCTCCTCGCGCGCGCGCTCGAGAGCGTGGGCCTCGGACATGCGGTGGTCGAGGTAGGCCACGCGCGCTTCGCGCAGGAGGTGCTGGCCGCGGCGCGCCTCGGCGACGCCGTGCGCGACGAGGCGACCGACGCGCTCGATCGGAAGGACGAGGGGACGCTCGCGCGGCTCGCGCGGAAGGGCAGGGGGAACAAGGAGGCACGAGAGGCGCTGCCGCAGCTCGCGAGCCTCTACGGCGAGGGGGCGCTCGACCGCGCCCGCACGGTCGCGAAGGCGGTCCCCGGCGCAGGTGCCGCGCTCGCGGAGGTGGAGGCGGCGGTGCGGCTCGCGCGCCGACGCGGCCTCGGCGAGGTGGTCATCGATCTCGGCGAGGTGCGCGGCCTCGGGTACTACACCGGCCTCACCTTCGCCGGCTACGCGCCGGGCGCAGGCGCGGCCGTCGCGAGCGGCGGCCGCTACGACGCGCTCCTCGCGCGCTTCGGCCGGCCGGGGCCGGCCATCGGGTTCGCGGTCGACCTCGAGTTCGCCACCCAGGCGCTCGAGCGCTCCGGCGCGCGCACGCGCTGACGGGCGGGCTGCCGCGGTAGCGGGATCGCGGCCCCCCTGGTATCGTCCCGCGGCTTTTTCACCGGAGACAGACATGCCGAACGTGGTGGTGATCGGGGCGCAGTGGGGCGACGAGGGCAAGGGCAAGCTCGTCGACCTCCTCACGCAGTACGCCGACGTCGTGGTGCGGTTCCAGGGCGGCAACAACGCCGGCCACACGCTCGTCGTCGGGGGCGAGAAGACGGTCCTCCACCTCATCCCGTCGGGCATCCTCCACCCGGGGAAGGCGTGCGTCGTCGGGAACGGCGTCGTCGTCGATCCGGAGGTCTTCGCGCACGAGGTGGACGCGCTCAAGAAGCGCGGACTCCTCACCGACGACGCCCAGCTCGTGCTCTCGCTCGACGCGCACGTGATCATGCCGTGGCACAAGGCCGTCGACGTGGCGCGCGAGCAGCGCATGGGCGCGGGCAAGATCGGCACGACGGGCCGCGGCATCGGGCCGACGTACGAGGACAAGGTGGCGCGGCGCGGGCTCCGCATCCGCGACCTCCTCGACGAGGCGCGGCTCGCGCGCAAGGTGCGCGAGCGGCTCCCGGCGGTGCGCGAGGAGCTCGCGCGGCTCGGCGCGAACGTCGACCTCGACGAGGCGGCGATCGTGAAGCGCGCCGCCGAGCTCGGGCGAAAGCTCGCGCCGTTCGCGAAGGACGCGTCGCTGTGGCTCCACGGCGCGATCAAGGCGGGCAAGTCGCTCCTGTTCGAGGGCGCGCAGGGAACCTTGCTCGACGTCGATCACGGGACGTACCCGTTCGTCACGAGCTCGAACACCGTCGCCGGCAATGCCGCGACGGGCTCGGGCGTCGGCCCGACGTCGATCGACCGCGTCATCGGCATCACGAAGGCCTACTCGACGCGCGTGGGCGGCGGTCCTTACCCGAGCGAGCTGAAGGACGAGACGGGCGAGAGGCTGCGCCAGATCGGCGGCGAGTTCGGCGCGACGACCGGCCGGCCGCGCCGCACCGGCTGGATCGACGCGCTCGCGCTGCGCTACGCGGCCCGCGTGAACGGGCTCGACGGGCTCGCGATGACGAAGCTCGACGTGCTCACCGGGTTCGCCGAGGTGAAGATCGCGGTGTCGTATCGCTGCGAGGGGCGCACCTACGACGAGATGCCGAGCGATCTCGAGACGCTCGAGCGCTGCGAGGCCGTCTACGAGAGCGTGCCGGGCTGGTCCGAGAAGCTCGCGGGGGCACGGCGCTGGGACGACCTGCCGAAGAACGCGCGCACCTACATCGAACGCGTCGCCCAGCTCGCGGGCGTGAAGGTCATCGCCGTCTCGGTCGGCGCGGACCGCGACGAGACGATCATGCTGGAGAACCCGTTCGGCGGGTGAGCCGCCGGGGCCTCGCGTCCCTGGCCGCTGCACCGCGGTCGCGCCCGTCCGTAAGTTCAAGGTAGGCGGGTCCGTCCCCGCTCCCCGGGGCGGAGCCGCCGGAAGGGCGGGCGCCGTGGATCGCAGGACGTACCGGACCCAGCTCTGGCTCCGCATCGCGATCATCCTCGCGGTGGCGGCCTGGGGCGGGGCGCTCCTCGCGCTGGCGCACTTCCCGGCGGCGCCTCCCGGGACGGTGCTCGCGGCGGCGGGGTTCCTCGCCTTCTTCGTCGCGTATGGCGCCGTGTACGATCAGACGAGAATTGCGGTCGGGCCGGAGGGCGTCGTGTTCCGCGGCGTCCTCACGGCGCTGCCGGTGCGCTGGGACGAGATCGTGCGCGTCGACGTTCACCGCGGCCTCGCCGGCACGCTCTACGCCGTCCTCACGCGCCGCGGCCTCATCCGGTTCACGAGCGTGCTCGCGCGGCACCGCGAGCTGTGCGACCTGCTGCTCGACCGTGGGGCCCTGCGCCGGCTCGGGTGAGGCGCGTCAGCGCGCGGCGGCCCAGCAGAGCGCGGCCGCGGCGGCGAGGAGCACGCTCGCGGCGAGGGGATCCGCGAGGCCGGCCCGGCGCCCGAGGGCAGGGGGCCGTGTCGGCGAGCGCGGAGCGGGTGCTGCGGGCGGCGCAGCGGCGCCTCGCGGGTCGCCCGGCTCGTCGCCCGCCTCGAGCGCGAGGAGCGTCTCCCCGACCTCGACGACGTCGCCGGCCGCGAGCCCCCGCGTGCGCCTCGCCCGCCGGTCGTTCACGCACAGTCCATTCTTGCTCCCGAGGTCGCGGACGGTGACGCGGCCGTCGCGGAGCGCGAACGCGAGGTGCGCGCGGGAGACGCCCCCGTCGTCGACGCGCAGGTCACAGCCCGGCCCGCGCCCGAGCACGAGCCCGTCGCGCAGCGCGAGCCGCTCACCGGCGGCGGGCCCCGCGAGCACGACGAGGCGCGGCCCGAGCGCCGGCGCGCACCCCGCCGCGGCCTCGGCGAGGAGTTCCCCGGCGAGCGCTCGCGTCGCGTCCTCGGGTGTCCCGCTCCCGGTCGACAGGACGAGGCGGACGCCCGCGACGACCACCTCCTCGCCCGGGCGAAGGAGCCGCCGCGTCCCTGGTCGGAGCGCTCGTCCGCCGAGGTGGGCGCCTTCGTGCGCCGCGTGGACGAGGAGCTCGCCGCGCAGCGACGGCGCGAGGGTGATCGCCGTCTCGGGGAGGCTGCCCACGATGACGGTATCGCCCGCGCCGCCGCCGACGGTCACCGACGAGGTCACGGCGAGCCGCTCGACGGGCGCGCCGTCGCGGTGGAGCAAGAGCTCGATCATGGCTGCGTCGTACCTTCAAGCGGTGCGCCACTGGCGCACCGCCTCGGGTCACGCTCGCAGGACACGGCACGGCAAGGGCGGCGAACCCCCCCGCCAGGCGCTCACGGGACGTGCGGGAGGATGTCCCAGCGGCTGTCCGCGACGGAGCGCTTCGCCGGGTCCCCCTCGAAGTGCAGGTACCCGTTCATCTCCAGCGTATCGACGAGCTGCTCGGCTTCCATCTCGGAGCAGCGCAGCTCATGGGCGATGACGTCCCGGAAATAGCTCCGCCCGCGCAGATACCCGACCGGAGGGTCTCCCGGCGGGATGTGCCCCTGGAGCATGCGGGCCAGCTCGGCGAGGTCGATGTTCTCGATGTCTACCATTCGCCGACAAACTAGAGATGCTCCCGCCACAGCGCCAGCGCGTCGACCGATGCCGCGGCGGGGCGTCGGACGACCGTGCGCCCATCGGAAAGGAAGCGGACCGCTCCCTCGTCCGTGCGCAGCACGGTCGCCCCTGCAGCCGTCCAGCGCTGGACCACCTCCGGCGCCGGAAACCCGAAGCGGTTGTCGCGGCCCACCGTCGCGACGGCGTACGCCGGTCGCGCCGCGGCGACGAACGCGGTGGACGAGCTCGTCGCGCTGCCGTGGTGCGGCAGCTTCGCGACGTCACAGCGGAGCCGGCCGGCTCCGGCGCCGGCGAGGAGCGCCGCCTCACCCTCCGCCTCGACGTCGCCCGGCAAGAGGAACACCGTCGATCCGTACGTGACGCGCAACACGAGCGAGGCGTCGTTCTCGGTCCAAGCCTCGCTGCCGGGCGGCGGTCCGAGCGCCTCGAAACGGACGCCGGCGCGCTCGTACCACTCGCCGGGGCGGAGGGGTGTCGCGGGAGGGAGCCGCGCCAGCGCCGCCGCCGCCGCGTCATCGCCGCGCCGCCCATTGCCGAAGAAGCGCCGCGTCGGGTAGGCCTCCGCGATGGCGGGGAGGCCGAGCAGGTGGTCGGGGTGCGGGTGCGACAGGAAGATCGCCGCGACCTCGCGCACGCCGGCATCGCGGAGCCACGGCACGACGTCGCGCGCGCCCGGGTCGAAGCGCCCCTGGACGTCGCCGCCGCCGTCGACGAGCACCGCCGCGCCGTCCGGGAGCAGCAGACAGGTGGCGTCGCCCTGGCCGACGGAGAGGAAGGTGACCTCGAGACCTCCGCGCCGTGCCGCCGCGGCGTGGCGGAGGTGCGGCGGGAAGAGGAGCGCTCCGGCGGCGCACGCGAGGCACCCCGCGCGCCGCCAGCCTCGGACGTGCCAGGCGGTTCCCGCGCACGCGTACGAGAGCGCGACGCCGAGGAGCCCCGGCGATCCCACGCCGATCGCGGCCCAGCGCGGCGCGGCGCAGGCGTCATTGACCCAGAGGAGCGACGTCGCGAGCGGCCGGCACGCGACGAGGAGCGCCGGCGCGAGCGCGGGGGCGAGGGCGCTCGCGACGGCCGCGAGGGCCGCGACGACGGTGAGCGCCGAGCCGATGGGGATCCCGGCGAGGTTCGCGACGACGCCGAGCGCCGAGAGCCGCCGGAAGTGGAACGCGACGATGGGCGCGGTAGCGAGCGTCGCGGCGGCGCTCGCGCAGGCGGCCGCGAGGAGCGCCTCCCGCGCGCGCGCGCGGAGCGACGCGCCCGGACCGGGCGCGGCGACGGGGACGGCGGCGCGCAGCGGGCGCGACAGCAGCGCGAGGCCCGCGACGGACGCGAAGGAGAGCTGGAACGAGGGATCGCGCAGCGCCCCCGGCTCGGCCGCGAGCACGGCGATCGCGGCGACGGCGATGCCGTTCAGCGCGTCCGACTCGCGGTCGAGGAGGATGCCACCGAACCCGAGCGCGACCGCGAGCGCGGAGCGCACCACCGGTACGTCGGCGCCGGTCGCGAGCGCGTACAGCGCGGCGACCGGCAGCGCCGCCGCCGCGGCGACGCGGCGCGGGTCGGCGCGCAGCGCGAGGGCGTCCCAGCGCGCGACGAGTGCGCGGGCGATCCGGAACGCGC
>JBJMQK010000474.1:0-4081 GCA_045802735.1 Anaeromyxobacteraceae bacterium
AGCGGTTCTGGCGGGAGCGCATCGGCAACTTTCGCTGGGCGCATCCACCCGACCGCATCCTCGAGGGCGAGGGTCCGGCGGCGCGCTGGTTCGCGGGCGGCCGCATCAACGTCGCCGAGAACGCGCTCGACCGCTGGGTCGACGCGGGGCGCGGCGATGCGCTGGCGCTCGCCTGGGAGAGCGAGGCGGTGGACGGGGCGCGGCGCCCGCGCGAGGTCCGCCGCTTCACGTTCCGTGAGCTGCGCGACGAGGTCGCGCGCGTCGCGGGCGCGCTGCGCGACCTGGGCGTCCGCGCCGGTGACCGCGTCACCGTCTACCTGCCCATCGTCCCTGAGCTGCCGATCGCCATGCTGGCGTGCGCGCGGCTCGGCGCGGTGCACAACGTCATCTTCGCCGGGTTCCCGGAGCAGGCGCTCCTCGACCGCATCGAGGACAGCGGCAGCCGCGTCGTGGTCACGGCCGACGGCGGCTGGCGCGCCGGGAAGGCGATGCCGCTCAAGCCCATCGTCGACGCGGCGGCGCGGCGGAGCCGCTTCGTCGAGCGGGTGCTGGTGCTCCGCCGCACCGGCGAGGAGGTGCCCTTCACACCGGGCCGGGACCGCTGGTGGCACGAGGCGGTCCCCGCCGCGGCGCCGGCCGCCCCCGAGCCGGTTGCGAGCGACGCGCCGCTCTTCCTCATGTACACGTCCGGTTCGACGGGGAAGCCGAAGGGCATCGCCCACGGGACCGCCGGGTACCTCGTGCACACCGCGCTCACCGCGGAGCACGCGTTCGACCTGCGGCCCGGCGACGTCTCCTGGTGCACCGCCGATCCGGCGTGGATCACCGGGCACAGCTACACCGTGTATGGACCGCTCCTCGCCGGCGCCGCGACCGTGCTCTACGAGGGCGTCCTCGCGCTCCCGGACTGGGACCGCGCCTGGGACGTGGTCGAGCGCCACCGGCCCGCGGTGCTGTACACGACCCCGACGCTCATCCGCGCGTGGCTGCGCCAGGGCGATGCGGGGCCGGCGCGCCGCGACCTGTCGTCGCTGCGGCTCCTCGCGTCCGTCGGCGAACCGATCAACCCGAGCGTCTGGCGCTGGTTCCGCGACGTCGTGGGCGCCGGCCGGCTCCCGGTGGTCGACACCTGGTGGCAGACGGAGGCCGGCGCCGCGATGATCTTCCCGTTCCCCTACGCGACGCCTTCGAAGCCCGGTGCCGCCACCCTCCCCTTCTTCGGCGTCGAGCCCGCGATCGCCGACGCCGAGGGCCGGCTCCTCGATGGCGAGGCGAGCGGTCAGCTCGTCATCCGGCGCCCCTGGCCCGGCATGCTGCAGGGCATCTGGGGCGACGACCGGCGCTACCACGACACGTACTGGAAGGACGTGCCCGGGGCGTTCGTCACCGGCGACGCCGCGCGCCGCGACGCGGACGGCTACCTGTGGATCCAGGGGCGGACCGACGACGTCGTGAAGGTGAACGGCCACCGGCTGGGCACCGCCGAGATCGAGGGCGCCGTCGTCGCGCACCCCGGCGTCTCCGAGAGCGCCGTCGTCGGCGTCCCCGACGAACGGTCGGGCGAGGCGGTGCTCGTCTTCGCGGTCCTCGCCCCGGGGCAGGAGGCCGGCGCGGAGGTGGAGCGCGGCATCGTCCGGTCGATCGAGGAGAAGGTCGGGAAGCTCGCGCGCCCGCGCGAGGTCCGCTTCCTGCCCGCGCTGCCGAAGAACCGGAGCGGCAAGATCCTGCGCCGCCTGCTGCGCGAGTGGGCGATCACCGGCGTGGTGAGCGGTGACGTGACCACCCTCGACGACGCGACGGCGCTGCCGCCGCCCCGTTGAGATCTCACGACAGGGCCCTGACGAGCGCGCCGCCGTTCCGAGCCGACTGAGACGACGGACATGACGATCAAGAGATTGGACCACGTCAGCGTCGTCGTCGACGACCTTGCACCCGCCATCGCCTTCTTCACCGCGCTCGGCATGACGCTCGAGGGCGGGGCGCCGGTCGAGGGCCCGTGGGTGGACCGCGTCAACGGGCTCGAAAGTGTCCAAGTCGACATCGTTATGATGCGGACCCCAGATGGGCACGGGCGGCTTGAGCTGACGAAGTTTCGCAATCCAAAACTGGTCGAGATCGAACCGGCGATCGCACCGCCGAACACGCTGGGCCTCCGGAGCGTCATGTTTACAGTCGAAAGCGTCGACGACACTGTCGCTCGCCTGCGCGCCAACGGCGCCGAACTCGTCGGCGAGGTGGCCCAGTACGAGGACAAGTACAGACTCTGCTACATGCGAGGCCCTGCGGGCATCATCGTCGCGCTGGCCGAGGAACTCTTCTGAAGCGTTCACCGCCTTCGGAGAAACCGGTGGCGCCCTAGGCGCTCCTTCGACTCGATCCCATGGCTCGCAACCATCCTGCTTTCTCGCCTACTTGCGCCGCGGTTTTGTTAGGCGCACTAAGTAGCCGAGATTAACCACAGAGACACAGAGGCACAGCTTGATAACTATTGTCTTCAAGCTGTGCCTCTGTGTCTCTGTGGTTAATTCGTCTTACACTTCGCACGTCACGTGGAGCGCATCGAGCTGCCTCTCGTTCGCCATCCCGCGCGACCAAGCGAGGCCGGAGGCGAGCAGCGTCAGGGAGGCGAAGGCCGCGACGGTGACGGCGAGCGAGAGCGGCGTGTGGTCGTAGAAGACGCCGACGAGGTAGCCCGCGAGCGCGCCGCCGGCCGTCTGCAACGCGCCCATCACCGAAGAGATGAGGCCGGCCGACTCTCCGTGCGGGGCCATCGCGGCGGCCGTCGCGTTCGGCATCAACAGACCCTGCCCGAACATGTAAGCCATCATCGGCACCAGCACGCCCGCCAGGCCCCCGACGCCGAACCAAGACGCCAGAGCCAGCGACGCCCCCGCCGCGAAGATGACGAACACGCCCCGGCGCAGGATGAGCAGAGAAGGCTGATGCCGCTTGAGCAGCGCGCGGTTCACCGTCGCAGAGACGAGGAGCGCGGCGGCGGTCAACGCGAAGAAGTAGCCGAAGTTCTCCTCCTTGACGCCGAAGCCGTCCATCAGCACGAAGGGCGACGAGCCGACGTAGGCGAACATGCCAGCGTAGGCGAAGCAGGTCGTGAGCGCGTGCCGGAGACTCTCGCGGTGCTTCAGGACATCGCGCAGACTGGCGCGCGTTCTCGGCTGCTCAACCTCGTCCTCGGCCTTCTTCGCCCGCGCGGTCTCGGGCATGAAGCGCCAGCAGATGAGCGACAGCAGCGCGCCGCTCGTACCGAGCACGACGAAGATGGACGGCCATCCCATACGGACGAGCAGATAGCCGCCCAGCGTCGGAGCCAGCAGCGGCGCGACGATCATCACCTGCGTCATCTGCGAGAGCACAGAGGCGGCGCGGCGCGAGTCGAAGCGGTCGCGCACGATGGCGCGGGCCACGACGGGGCCGACGCTCGCGCCCATGCCCTGCACGAAGCGCGCGGCGACCAGCATCGCGAGCGAAGTGCTGCCCGCGCAGACCAGCCCCGCGAGCGTGAAGAGCCCGAGCCCCGCCAAAAGCACTGGCCGCCGCCCCCAGCGGTCGGAGAGCGGCCCGCAGACGATCTGCCCTAGCGCGAAGCCTGTGAGAAAGATGCTCAGCGTCAACTGCACCGAAGAGACGCCCGCCCGAAAAGTCTCCTGCAACTGCGGCATCGCCGGCAGGCTCATGTCGATGGAGAGCGAAGTCAGGCCCGTCAGCGCGGCCAGCAGAAGGGTCAACACCCAGGGCTTTCGTTCGATTAAGGTATCCAGTCTCATATGCACAAGTATCGAATGGGATTGCTCAGAATAAGATGAGGCTATTCTGCCCGAAGAAGCTTCCGAAGCCTTGGGCGATACGGTGAATTTTCTATTGGCGGATTCGGCGGCGGCCTTCGATGAACTGCTTGGGCGTGAGGCCGGTCAGCCGCTTGAAGACGCGGTAGAAGTGGGTCAGGTCGCCGAAGCCCGCCTCGGCCGAGGCGAAGAGGATGTCGTCGGTCTCAAGCATCAGGCGCTTCGCGTAATCGACGCGGCGCTCGGCGAGGTACTGCGTGACGGTCTGGCCCGTGCGCCGT
>JBJMQK010000445.1:0-3451 GCA_045802735.1 Anaeromyxobacteraceae bacterium
GAGGCGCATGCGCGCCATGGTAGCCCGATGTAGGGACGCAATACCCGAGCCCCATTTGCGGTGTAATTGATCGAGATCAAGTCATTGGATCCAATGTAGCAGGCGAGCAGACGGGCGCCGCATCGCTCACGTCACGCGCGCGCGCGGCTCCTCCCCGGCGCGCGCGCGCCACGTCGCCGGCGCGGCGCTCTCCGCGCCGTGCGCCCGCCGCGTCTCGGCGCCGTGGACGCGCGCGAGGCGCAGCGCGCGCAGGAGCAACGTGAGGCCGAGCCACAGCGCGAGGGCACAGGCCGGCACCGCCACGGCGCGCGGCCAGAGCGCCGCGACGACGCCGAGGAGGACGAGGGCGAGCCCGCCCCCGGCGGCGACGCGCGCCTCGGCCGGACCGAGCGTCCGCTGCCCGGTGAGCGCCGCGCCCACCGCCTGGCCGACGCGGATGGCGCCGGCAGCGGCGCGCCCGGCGCTGGCCCGCGGCGCCCTGCCGGCGAGCAAGCGCGCGCGGACGTCGCGCCGGGCAGGGCGCGGGCGGCGGGCGAGGACGATCTCGGTCGCGTTCGCGAGGTCCGCCTCGTAGCGCGCCTCGAGCTGGCGCGCGACGCCGCCGTCCTCGACGGTGAGGTCGAGCTCGTAGTTGCCGATCCAGCTCGCGACGTTGAGGTTCGAGGAGCCGATGCGCGCCCAGCGGCCGTCGGCGACCGCGGTCTTCGCGTGCATCATCGGGCCGTTCCACTCGAACACGCGCACCCCCGCCGCGAGCAGCGCGCGGTACCCGGCGCGCGAGAAGGGCGACACGAGCCCGAGGTCGGAGGTGCCGGGGACGAGGAGCCGCACGTCCACGCCGTCTCGCGCGGCGGCGCGGAGCGCCTCGATGTACGGCGCGGTGCCGAAGAAGTAGGCGTCGGCGAGCCAGAGCGAGCGCTGCGCCAGCGCTGCGACGAGGAGATCCACGCGGAAGAGGCCCGCCTCGCTGGGCTCGGTCGCGACCACGCGCACCGCGACGTCGCCCGCCGGCGCGATCGCCTCGGGCGTCGACAGCTCCTCGGCGGGGAGCGGCGCGCCCGCGGTCGCCCACACCGAGGCGAAGGCGCGCTCCACCTCCGCGACCGCGGGGCCGCGCAGCTCCGCGCCGGTGTCCCGCCACTCCTCCCGCTTCTTCTGGGCGCACGCCGTCCAGCGATCGCTCACGCACAGCCCGGCGACGTAGGCCAGCTCACCGTCGACCACGATGGACTTCCGGTGATCGCGCGAGAGCCAGGCCAGGGGCCGCTCCAGGCGCGGGGGGTTGAAGCAGCGCACCTCGACGCCCGCCGCGGTGAGCTGGCGCCACAGCGCGCCGGACCGCTCCCCGGCGCAACCGACCCAGTCGTGGAGCAGGCGCACCCGCACGCCGCGCCGCGCCGCGTCGGCGAGCGCCTCCGCGAAGGCTCGGCCCGTCGCGTCACGGGCGAAGATGTAGTTCTCGAAGCAGATGCGGCGGCGGGCGCCACGCAGCGCGGCGAGCCAGGCGGGGTAGTTCTCGCTCGCGTTGTGCAGCACGCGCACCGCGTTGCCGCCGAGGAGCGGCCCGCCGGCGGCGCGGGTGAGCGCACGGGCCGCCAGATCGCGCAGGGCCGTCCTCGCCGGGCCGTTCGCGGTTCGCGTGTCGATGTCGTCCCCTCCCGGCCAGGTGCGCGTCCCCGCGCGGCCGCGTCCCATCAAGTTAAGCCCTGCCGGATCGTGCTAGGCGTGACCTTCATGGGACACGTCGGCCGGCTGAAGGAGCAGTACCGCGACCTCGCAGCGCGGCTCGAGGCGGGCACGGTGGCCCTGCCGGAGCCCGCGGAGGCCGCGGCGTGGGAGGGCTGGCGCGAGATCCTCGAGATCCTCTACACCCCCGAGGAGGCCGCGCTCGCGGCGAAGCTGCCGGTGCGGCCCACCTCGCGCGCGCGGCTCGCGGCGCGGCTCGGGGTCGCGCCGGCGGAGCTCGCCGCGCGGCTCGAGCCGATGTGCGACAAGGGCCTCGTGCTCGACCTCGTGCACCCGCGCACCGGGGAGACGAGCTACCTCCTCTCACCGCCGGTGATCGGCTTCTTCGAGTACTCGCTCATGCGGGCGCAGGACGGCATCCCGAAGAAGCGGATGGCGGAGGCGCTCGACGCCTACACCCACGGTGACTCGACGTTCGCCCGCGAGGCGTTCGGCCACCCGACGAAGCTCGGCCGCGCGCTCGTGCACGAGACGGCGCTCGGGGACGCGCCGCTCCCCGACGTGCTCGCCTTCGAGCGGGCGTCCGAGGTGGTGGGCGGCGCGCGCGCCTGGGCGGTGTCGCTCTGCTACTGCCGCCACGAGGCGGAGCACCTCGGGCGCGCGTGCGGCGCGCCGATGGAGATCTGCCTCTCCTTGAACGGCGGGGCGGAGTTCGTGGCGCGGCGCGGCTTCGGTCGCGCCATCGAGCGCGCGGAGGCGCTCGCGATCCTGGCCGACGCCCGGGAGCGCGGGCTCGTCCAGATCGCCGACAACGTCGCGAACCGCCCCACGTTCGTGTGCAACTGCTGCGGCTGCTGCTGCGAGCAGCTCCGCGGCGCCTCGCAGCACGGCCTCGCCGCCGTGAACCCGAGCGGCTTCACGCCGCGCAGCGACCCCGCGCGCTGCGCCGGGTGCTCGCGCTGCGCCCGCGCCTGCCCGGTCGCGGCGATCGCGATGGTGCCGGTGCGCCGCGCGGGACGCCCGAAGAACGCGCTCGCCCCCGACGTCGACCAGGACCGCTGCATCGGGTGCGGCGTCTGCGCCGGCGCCTGCGCGAAGGGCGCGCTCGCGATGGAGCGGACCTCGCGCCCGCGCGTTCCGGCGAACATGGTGGAGAAGGCGGTGCGCATGGCGCTCGAGCGCGGCCGGCTCGCCGACCTCCTCGCGGACGCCGGCGGCTCCCTCGGCAGCCGCTTCCTGCACCACGCGCTCACCGCGCTCTGCGCCCTCCCGGCCGCGGAGCGCCTCCTCGCGAGCGAGCAGGTGCGCTCGCGATTCGTGAAGGCTGCGCTCTCGCGGTTCGGGAAGGACGTGTGACGCGCGGCGGCGTCAGCCCGGCTCGACCTCGAACTGGCTCATCATGTCCTCGTCCTCGTGCGAGCCGTTGTGGCAGTGGAAGACGAACCGTCCGGTGAAGTTCCAGAACTGGTGGATCACGTCGATCGTCTGGTTCGGACCGACCCACACGACGTCCTTGAACCCCTCGAGCTCGCCCGGGCGCGGCGCGCGTCCCTGCACGCGGACGACGCGGAACCGGCCGAGGTGGATGTGCACGGGGTGCCCCCACCCGCCGGAGTCGTTCGCCAGCGTCCACTTCTCCGTCGTGTCGAGGATCGGGCGCGCGTCGACGCGCGCCGGGTCGAACGGGCGGCTGTTGATGGTGAAGTCGCCTCCCGAGCGGTTGAAGAGGAAGAAGCGGTTGCGCGACGGCGGCTCGGCGTCGGCG
>JBJMQK010000526.1:0-7031 GCA_045802735.1 Anaeromyxobacteraceae bacterium
AGGGCTGCCGCGACACCGGCGCGCGCGCCGCGCGCTAGGCCCCGAGGAGACCACGAAGTGATCCGCTCCATCCGACCCGCCGCGGCAGCGCTGGCCCTGCTCTATGCACCCATGGTGTGGGCTGCGGAGCCGCCGGCGGCCGCGAAGGACGCCGCGCTGAAGAAGCGCTCCGTCACGCCCGACGCCTCCCTCGCCGGCTCGATCGAGGCGAAGGGCCGCGCGGCCGAGCCCGCCGGGCCCCGGCTCGACTTCGAGACGTTCCGCTACGCCATCGAGCTGCAGGTGTCGGGCAAGCGCCGCGAGGAGATGACCGACCTCGACAAGCTCATCCGGCTGGGCGGCTCCGACGCGGAGCTCCCGGGCTGGCTGTTCCGCGTCGCGGAGCTGCACTGGGAGGAGGCGCAGTACCTGTTCTTCGAGGCGAACCGCCGGGACGACGCCATCGCGGCGGCGGGGCGCGACGCCGCGGCGGTCGCGCGGCTCAAGGCGGAGAAGAAGGACCTCGAGGAGCGCTCGCGCGCCGAGGGCGAGCTCGCCATCGGCCGCTACAAGGACATCGCGAAGCGCTACCCGAAGTACCCGCGCCTCGACGAGGTGGTGTTCTTCCTCGGCGAGAACCTGTGGAAGGGGAACCGCCGCAAGGAGGCGCTCGACGCGTACAAGGTCCTCATCACGCGCTTCCCCAAGTCGAAGTACGTGCCGGACGCGTGGATGGCGTACGGCGAGCACTACTTCGACACCGCCGACAAGGGCAACCGCGTCGAGAACCTGCGCAAGGCGCTCGGCGCCTACCAGCGCGCGGCGGCGGTGCAGGAGTCGTCGGTCTACGGCTTCGCGCTCTACAAGCAGGCGTGGGTCCACTACAACCTCGGCAACTGGGATCAGGCGCTCGACCTGTTCAAGGCCGTCATCTTCTTCGGCGACCTCCCCACCTCCACGCTCGCATCGGACAAGAAGCTCGCGCTCGTGCGCGAGGCGCGGAAGGACTACGTCCGCACCTACAGCCACGTCGGGTCGCCCCAGGGCGCGCCCGACGACTTCGCGCGGGTCGGAGGCAAGGACGCGCGCGACATGCTGAAGAGCCTCGCGCAGCTCTACTTCGACGAGGGCAAGGACCGCGACGCGATCCTCGTCTACCACGGGCTCATCCTGGCCGACGCCGCCTCCCCCGAGGCGCCGCTCTTCCAGTCGCGCATCGTGACGAGCGCCGGCCGCATGGGGAAGAAGGAGATCGCGGTCCAGCAGGCGACGCGGTTCGTGGAGATGCTGCGCGAGGTCGAGAAGCGCGGCGGGGACGAGAAGGCGCGGGCCGCGTTCGTCGACGCGCGCAAGGACGCCGAGAACACGCTCCGCACGCTCGCGGTGCAGTACCACGCCGAGTTCAAGAAGACGCGCGAGGACCTCGTCGCCGCGCTCGCCGCCGAGCTGTACCGGCTGCACCTCGACCTCTTCCCGGACTCGAAGCAGGCGTACGAGATGCGCTTCTTCCACGCCGAGCTGCTCTATGCGCTCGAGAAGTTCCAGGCCGCGGGCGAGGAGTACGGCCGCGTCGCGGCGATCGACGCGAAGCGCATGAAGGAGCCGGGCCCGGACGGGAAGCCGCAGAAGGCGGGCAAGTACCTCGTGGACGCGCTCGAGAGCGCGGTGCAGTCGTTCGACGTCGTGGCGAAGCGCGCCGAGGCGAACGAGAAGCGCCCCGCCGGCGACGTGAAGACCGCGCTCGAGCTGCCGCCCGAGAAGCGCCAGCTCGTGGCGGCGTGCGAGGCGTATCTCCAGTACGCGCCGAACGGCGAGCAGGCGGTGCAGGTCGCCTACAAGGCCGCCAACGTCTACTACAAGTACAACCGCTTCGGCGACGCGGTGAAGCTCTTCACCGAGATCGCCGAGAAGCACCCGAAGCACGAGCTGTCGCGCTTCGCCGCGAACCTCGCCCTCGACTGCTGGAACATCCAGGGCGACTGGAAGAGCGTGAACGCGTACGCGAAGCGCTTCTGGGCGAACGGCGAGCTGCTGCGCGCGCAGCCGTCCCTGCGCGAGGACCTCGCGAAGGTCATCGAGGGGAGCGCCTTCAAGCTCGTCGAGGAGCTGGAGAAGGGGAACCGCCACGCCGAGGCCGCCGAGGCGTACCTCGCGTTCGTGAAGGACTTCCCCGGCTCGCGCCACGCGGCGACGGCGCTCTTCAACGCCTCGGTGGACCTCGTCCACGCCGGCCGCCACGAGCGCGCGATGCAGGTGCGCGAGCAGCTCCTCGAGCGCTACCCGGACGATCCGCTCACGCCGAAGATCGTCCTCGCGAGCGCGCAGGACCGCGACGCCGTGGCCGACTTCGACCGTGCCGCCGACCTCTACGAGCGCTACTTCGCCGGCTGGAAGCGCGCCGCGCGCGCCGCGCAGCCGCCGCCCGGGCCCCGCGCGAAGCGCCTCCACCTCCCGCCGCCGCCGCCGAAGGGCGACGCGGGCGGCTACGAGGAGGCGAAGGCGCGCGACGCCCTCTACGACGCCGGCGTGCTGCGCGAGGGGCTCCGGCAGTTCCGCCGCGCCGAGGCCGACCGCTCCGCCTTCGTCGAGACCTGGCCGGCCTCCCCCGAGGCGGCGAAGGTCTTCCTCTCGATCGCCGACCTCCACGGCCGCGAGGGCGCCCGCGCGAAGGAGCTGCGCCAGCTCGAGGACTACCAGGAGCGCTACGCGAAGGATCCGAACGAGTGGCTCGCGATCCAGGGCCGCATCGCGCGGCTCATGGAGCGCGCCGGCAACGCGCGCGGCGCCGAGCGCGCCTACGAGGCGGCGCTCGCGTACTACAAGGCGCGTCGGAGCCACGTCGGCGAGCGCGGGATGCCGGTCGTGGCGCAGGCGCAGTACCTCGTCCTCGAGCCGGCGTTCCAGACCTACGACCGCATCTCGTTCGGCGTCCCGGCGCGCCTCTCGCCGCCGCGCCAGGTGAAGTGGCTCAAGACCACGCTCGCCGAGAAGACGCAGCGCCTGCTCGATCTCCAGCGGAAGTACACCGAGGTCGTCAACACCAAGCAGGCCGAGCCGGGCGTCTGCGCGCTGTACAAGATCGGCCTCGGGTACGCCCGCTTCGCGCGCTCGCTCAAGGAGGCGCCGCTCCCGCCGGAGATCCGGCACAACCGCGCCCTCGCCGAGGAGTACCGCAACCAGCTCTCGCAGCTCGCCGAGGCGCCGGAGAAGAAGTCCGTCGAGGCGCTCGAGTACGCGATGGCGAAGTCCCGCGAGCTGGGCGTCTCGAACGCCTGCTCGAAGGCGGCCGCCGACATCCTCACGCGCTACAAGCCCGACCAGTACGGGCCGCCGCCGGAGCGCCTCCCCGAGATCGCGCTCACCGCGCGCGCGCCCGGGAGCCCCGCCCGCCACGGCCTCCTCACCGCGCTCGAGAGCCGCGAGCTGCGCGACGCCGCGGCGGGGTCCGACACCGCCGCCGTGAATCTGCCGCCGCTCGGCGCCCCCGCCGCCGCCGCGCACGCCGCCGCCCACCGCGACCCCGACCTGCCGCTCGGCGCCGAGCCGGAGGAGGTGCGCCCGCCGCGGCGCGAGCCGGTGCAGCCGCCGCCCGTGAAGGACGAGGACCTCCTGCCATGATGCGCTCCAAGAAGCACCTCGCCCTGCCGCTCGTCGCGGTCCTCGCGGCGTGCGCCGGCCCCTCCGTTCGACCCGAGCGGAGCGAGGGGACGACGTCGACCGCGACCCCGACCTCGAAGGCGAACTCGAACTCCACCGCGACCGCGACCGCGACCGCGAAGCCCCCCGTTCGCCCCGAGCCGACCGCAGCGCAGTCGAAGGGCGAAGGCGCAGCCCCTCAGGCGACCCCCGCGAAGCCCCCCGCCCGCACCCTCTCGCCGCGCGCCCAGCGCGCCTTCGAGGACGCCCTCGCCGCGCGCGAGGACATGCGCCGCATGAAGGTGCCGGTGGACTGGGAGGTGCTCGAGCGGCGCTGGCGCGCGGTGAACGACGTCGAGGACGTGCCGGAGGCGTGGTTCAACGTCGGGGTCGCGCTCGACCAGCGCGGGCGCGCCGACGAGGCCCGCGCCGCCTACAGGCGCGCGCTCGAGCTCGACCCCGGGCTCGCCGCGGCCGCCGTGAACCTCGCGCTGCTCGAGGAGCCGAAGGATCCGCGCGAGGCGGGCGCGACCTGGGCGGAGCTCGTGCGGCGCTTCCCGCAGGACGCGGTGCCGCGCGCGCGGCTCGCCGCCCTCTACGAGGCCTCGGGCCAGCTCGACGACGCGAACCGCTTCGCCCGCGAGGCGCTGGTGCGCGACCCGCGGAGCGCCGAGGCGCTGAAGGTGATGATGCGCGTCGCGCTGGCGCGCGGGAACGCCGACCTCGCGCAGCTCCTCGCGCTCAAGGCTCAGAAGCTCGCGCCGGGCGACCCCGAGCTCGCCGCCTTCACCGGCGACCTCCTCGCGAAGCGCGGCGACGACGCCGCGGCCCGCGCCGAGTGGAAGAAGGCGCTCGCGATGAAGGCGGATTACCTGCCGGCGCGGTACCGGCTCCTCGGCTCCGCGCTCGCGAAGCGCCACTGGGAGGGCGTCGCCGAGGAGGCGCGCGCGATCCTCGCCGCCGAGCCGGCGGACGCGCGGGTGCAGCTCGCGCTCGGGATCGCCTACCGCTACCTCGGCCAGCCGGACAAGGCGCTCGCCGCGTACGACCAGGCGGAGAAGCTCGGCGGCGACGGCCTCCCGGAGGTGCACCTCGCGCGCGGGGTCGCGCTCATGAAGTCGAAGGAGCAGTGCCAGCCCGCCATCGCCGAGCTGCGCCGCTACGTCGCCCAGGCGGGGCCGATGGCGACGGAGGGGCCTGCGCTCAAGCTCGCGCGTGAGTGCGAGGGCATCCTCGCCGCGAACAAGCAGGCGGAGGAGGCCGCGCGCGAGATGAAGGCGGAGGCCGAGCGCGAGGCCGCCAAGGCCGCGGCCCCGAACGCAAAGGAAGCGCGCACGACGGCGGCCACGGGAGGGGACGTCGCTCCCACCGCGCGGCCCACGGCGGCGCCCCGTACGGAGAGCCCAGCTCACCCTACAAGGTGAGCAAAGTGAGCACGCGGGTTGCTTCTACCCGGAGTGTGGCGGTGCTAATCTCGTGGTCCACAGAGAAGGGATTGCAACATGCGAAAGGTCTTTCTCCTCACGGCGCTCGTGCTTCCCCTGGCGGCGAACGCTCAGGAGAAGAAGCAGCCAGACCCTCGCGTGGAGTACGAGAAGAAGACCGTCATCAACTTCGATGACGACACGATCCAGGGCGATCTGACCCGTCCGGACGGTGAGTACGTCGAGGCCCGCAAGCGGGTGAACCACTCGAACCTCATCAAGATCCGGGAAGACTGGCGTGAGAAGGTGAAGCAGTCCGCCGCCGACCTCTAGTCCCCGCGCTCCCATGGCCATTCCCGTCACATTGAAGGTCTTCCGGGGCGACGCTCACGTCCGCACCGAGCAGTTCACCCGCGAGATCATCAAGATCGGGCGGCTCTCCTCGGCGCACCTGTGCCTCGAGGACGACCGCATCTCGCGCATCCACTCGGTCATCGAGGTCGCCCCTGACGGGCGCATCTCCATCATCGACATGGGCAGCGCCGAGGGGACGTTCGTCAACGGCAAGCGCGTCTCGAAGGGGCCGCTGCGTCACGGCGACGAGATCAAGCTCGGCGGGCTCCGCATCGTGCTCGAGAGCGCCGACCTCCACCCGGCGGCGACGCCGGTGAACCGCGCCCTCGACGCCCCCGGCGGCGCGGCGGCCCTGCCGCCCGCGCACGCAAACGGCTCCGCGCCGAACGGGAACGGCGCCGTCCACCCGAACGGCAACGGCCGCGCGCTCCCGCCCGCCGCCTCGCCCACCCCCCAGCCGCTCGCGCAGCCGGTCGCGATGAACGCGCCCGCACCGCGCGCCCCGGCCGCGGCGCAGCTCCAGCCCGCCGCGATCGGGAACGCCGCCGTCGCGCTCGCGCCGGAGACGGCCGCGCCCGAACCGGTCGCGCCGCCGCGCGCCGAGCCCGCGCCGAAGCCGCGCCGCGCCGCCATGGCGCTCACGCGCCCCATCGACGAGGAGCCCGCGGAGGAGGGCGCGCCCGACCTCGGCGTCGAGCTGCGCGTCCTGTGGGGCGAGACGCTCCTCGACGCGGGGACGTTCGTCGCGCCGGAGAAGCCGGTGCTCATCGGCGAGACGCCGCGCTGCCACTTCCGGCTCACCGGCCCCGACCTCCCGGCGGCCGAGTTCCCGATCCTGCGCCACGACGCGGGCGAGTACCGCTTCGTCTTCGCCCGCGGCATGCGCGGCGGCGTCACCCAGGACGGCGTCCTCGTGCCATTCGGCGACCTCGTGAAGGCGCGCAAGGCGTCGCCCGAGGAGGGCCTCGACGGTGCGTACGCCGTCGCCGTGCCGCGCGCCGGCCTCGTGCGCGGCGAGCTCGGCAGCGGGCTGCGCGTCGAGGCGTGCTACCGCCGTCCGCCGAAGCCCGCCGTCGTGCCCTGGTGGGAGCGGCTCGACTACCGCTACCTGAACCTCCTCGTCGTGCTGCTCTTCCTCCTCGGCGGCTTCATCGTCGCCGTGAAGACCTCCGATCGCGGGCTCGACCTCGTCCAGGACGACCTCGTGAAGGGGCAGCAGCGCATGGCGAACTTCGTCTTCAAGGCGCCCGAGGCGCAGCCGAAGACGAACCCGTACCTCGAGAAGCTGAAGAACGACCTCAAGAAGGAAGCGCCCGGCGAGATGGCGGAGCGCCACAAGGGCAGCGAAGGCCAGATGGGGAAGAAGGACGCCCCGAAGACCAACGGCCGCTCCGCCCCCCGCGCCATCGACCCGAACGCGAAGGAGCTGGTGAAGAACTCCGGCCTCCTCGCCGCGTTCGGCAAGGGAAAGGGCCAGTCCGGCCTCTCCACCGTGTTCGGCCAGGGCGGCCTGGGCGGCGATCTCAAGGGCGCCGTCGGCAACATGTTCGGCCCGGTGGTGGGCGACAGCTATGGCCTCGGCGGCCTCGGGATCCGCGGCTCGGGCTCGGGCGGCGGCGGCCAGGGCGAGACCATCGG
>JBJMQK010000555.1:0-3425 GCA_045802735.1 Anaeromyxobacteraceae bacterium
GCCGATCCGCGAGCTCGCGGCGCGCTTCCCGGAGGTCGCGCGCCAGCTCGAGGCGGCGCGCGCGCGGCTCGAGCGGCACTACGCCGACATGCAGGACATCGAGTTCACCATCGAGCGCGGGCGGCTGTACCTCCTGCAGACCCGCGCCGGGAAGCGCACCGGTCTCGCCGCCGTCCGCATCGCCGTGGAGATGGCCGAGGAGAAGCTCATCTCGCGCGAGGAGGCGCTCCTCCGCGTCGAGCCTGCGGCGCTCGATCACCTGCTGCGCCCGATCTTCGACGAGGACGCGAAGCGGAAGGCCGTCGCCGAGGGGCGGCTCCTCGCGAAGGGGCTCCCCGCCGGCCCGGGCGCGGCGACCGGGCGCCTCGTCTTCTTCGCGAGCGAGGCCGAGACCTGGAAGGCGCGCGGCGAGGCGGTGGTGCTCGCGCGGCACGAGACCTCGCCCGAGGACATCCGCGGCATGTCGGCGGCGGAGGGCCTCCTCACCGCGTTCGGCGGGATGACCTCGCACGCGGCGCTCGTCGCGCGGCAGATGGGCAAGGTCTGCATCGTGGGCTGCGAGGGGCTGTCGTTCGACTACCGGGCGCGGACCATGACCGTCGAGACCGCGCGCGGCGAGGTCGTGCTGCACGAGGGCGACTGGATCTCGATCGACGGCACCGCCGGTGAAGTGGTCGAGGGGCGCCTCGCGACGATGCCGTCGGAGGTGATGCAGGTCGTGGTGGACGGGCGGCGCGACCCCGACGACGCGCCGGTGTTCCGGCGCTTCGCGAAGCTCCTCGGCTGGGCCGACAAGGCGCGCCGCCTGGGCGTGCGCGCGAACGCCGATCAGCCCGACCAGGCGCGCGTCGCGCTCGCGTTCGGGGCCGAGGGCATCGGCCTCTGCCGCACCGAGCACATGTTCTTCGGCGAGGGGAAGATCGGTCCGATGCGGGAGATGATCCTCGCCGAGGACGAGGAGGAGCGCCGGGCGGCGCTCGCGAAGCTCCTGCCGCTCCAGCGCGAGGACTTCGCCGGGCTCTTCCGGACGATGGGGCCGCGGCCGGTGACGATCCGGACGCTCGACCCGCCGCTGCACGAGTTCCTGCCGAAGGACGACGCGGGGGTCGCCGAGCTGGCGCGCGCGACGGGGAAGAGCGAGGCGCGGGTGCGGGCCCGCATCGAGGAGCTGCACGAGTCGAACCCGATGCTCGGCCACCGCGGCTGCCGCCTCGGCATCTCGTTCCCCGAGATCACCGAGATGCAGGCGCGCGCCATCTTCGAGGCGGCCTGCGACGCGGCCGAGGAGGGCACGGCGCTGCGGCCCGAGGTCATGATCCCGCTCGTCGGCGCGAGGAGCGAGTACCAGGACCAGGAGCGGCGGGTGCGCGCGGTCGCGAAGGCGGTCTTCGCCGAGCGCGGGCGCGAGGTGAAGTACACCGTCGGGACGATGATCGAGGTGCCGCGGGGCGCGCTCCGCGCCGGCGACATCGCGGCCTCCGCCGAGTTCTTCTCGTTCGGCACGAACGACCTCACCCAGACGACCTTCGGGATGAGCCGCGACGACGTGGGGCCGATCCTCGAGACCTACCTCGCGCGCGACCTCTACGACGCCGATCCGTTCGTCACGCTCGATCGGGACGGCGTGGGCGAGCTCATCCGCATCGGCGTCGAGCGCGGACGGGCGGCGCGACCCGGGCTCAAGATCGGGATCTGCGGCGAGCACGGCGGCGACCCGCGGTCCGTCGCCTTCTGCGACGAGGTCGGCCTCGACTACGTCTCCTGCTCGCCCTTCCGCATCCCCATCGCGCGGCTCGCGGCGGCGCAGGCCGCGGTGCTGGCGAAGCGCGCTGCGGCGCGGTCGCGCCCGGAGCGCGCGCCCGCGCGCGCTGCCGCGGACGGTGCGCCGGCGCCGCTCGCCGCGCCCGAACCGTCGCACGCGGGCGCCTGACCCGCGGGTCCGGGCGCACCGCGCGCGGGGGGGGCCCCGGCACCGGGCTCCTCCTGGTCCGCGACGCAAGTGGCAAGACGCTTGCTTGGTAGAGAGGCGCCCCGACGAACCGGGGCGCCTTTTTTTGACCGGCCAGCAAGCGCCGGGGAGACTCGCGCCCGATGCAGAACGCCCGTCTCGCTCCCTGGCTGCTCGCGCCCTGCGCGGCCCTGCTGCTCTTCCTCGCCATCCCGTCTCGCGGCGCGTCGGTCGTCGAGGCGCCGAAAGCAGGCGAGGGCTCGGCCGTGTCAGTGATTCCGGGGACTTCTGCGGCAGAGGCTCCCGGCGCGGTCGCCGCAAGCGTTGCGCCGCCTGCGCCGGTGACGCAGGCCGTGCTCGGTGCGATGAGCTACGACGTCGCCCGCGGCCGGTTCGTCGCGCCGTACGGCGCGGGGAAGGCGACGCTCACGATCTCGCCGCGCATCCAGCAGGGGCTGGAAAAACTCCTCTCCGAGTACCGCGTTCCGACAGCCGCCGCGGTGCTGATCGAGGTCCGGACGGGGAGGGTCATCGCCCTCGCGGAGCGCGACGAGCGCGGCCGCGGCCGGGGCGTGTCGCTCCAGCCCATCGCGCCCGCGGCCAGCGTCTTCAAGATCGTGACGAGCGCAGCGCTGCTCGAGCGGGGCATCACGCCGGAGTCGGAGATCTGCTTCCACGGCGGGAAGCACCGCATCCAGAAGGCGCTCCTCGCCGACAACCCGCGCCGCGACCGGCGCTGCCTCACGCTCGCCAACGCCCTCGGGAAGAGCGCGAACGTCGTCTTCGCGAAGCTCGCCGGGCGCGAGCTGTCTCGCGAGCTCCTGCGCGACGAGGCGACCCGCTTCCTCTTCGACGCGCCCATCCCGTTCGAGTGGCCGGTCGAGCCGTCGCGCGCGCTCATCCCCTCCGAGCCGTTCGAGCTCGCGACCACCGCCGCCGGCTTCGGCGCGGTGCGCCTCTCGCCGCTGCATGGCGCGCTCATCGCGTCGATCGTGGCGAACGGCGGGAAGCTCGTCGCGCCGCGCGTCGTCGAGAGCGTGGACGGCGCGCCGCTGCCGCCCGTCGCCGCGCCGCGCCGCCTCGTCACGCCCGAGGTCGCGGCGGCGCTGGCGTCGATGATGCGCACCACCGTCACCGACGGCACCGCGCGGAAGGTGTTCCGCCGCGATCGCTGGTCGCGCCACTCGCCGCTCCGCGAGGTCACGGTGGCCGGCAAGACCGGCAGCCTCTCCGACGCGAGCCCGTTCAAGGACTACTCCTGGTTCGTCGGCTTCGCGCCGGTCGAGGACCCGCAGATCGCGGTCGCCGCGGTCGTGGTGAACGACCGGCTGTGGCGCGTGAAGGCGCCGTTCGTCGCGCACGAGGCGCTCTCCGCCTACTTCGCGGCCGAGGACGCGGCGCCGAAGGGCACCCGCACCGCGTCGAGGTAGAGCGCTCCCCCCGTTCGCCCTGAGCGTAGCCCGCAGGGCGTAGTCGA
>JBJMQK010000625.1:0-5711 GCA_045802735.1 Anaeromyxobacteraceae bacterium
CATCACCGTCGGATCGCTCATGACCACGTCTCCATTCTCCCTGCGTCGCCGACGGTAGCTCTCGACTCCGACACGTCGAGATTTCAGCCGCGGCCACCGGGAGCGTGCCGGCGCGGCACGTTCCCGGGAGAGGCTGTTCGCCCGCTCACGGCGATGGGGTACGAACCAGCGCGTCGTCAGACCGTCTGACGGCTTCCGACCCAAGTGGCGCCTGGCGACGTGGTCCCGCCGGTGGCGGCGAAGGCGACGGCAGGCGACGGCGCTGGCGATGCCGAGCCCAGAGCAGGCGGGGTCCTCTCGGCGGCGCGCCTCGCCGTAGCCGGGCGCGGAGGGCGTTCCCCCGATGCCAGACGCGCAGGGCGCCGAGCAGGACGGGGACCTTGCCCGGAGGCGCACTCAGCGTGCGGTATCGTCAAGCGGTCGCCGTGCCGATGAAGGTGCCGCGCTCGAAGGTGGCGAGGGCGCTGGGGCGGGCCCACTGAACCGAGGAGCCCGACTCTATTGCGACGAGCGGAGGTCATGGCTGCGTGGTCCGACGGTCGAACTCGAGTCCACCTGCACCAGTCCTGCACGATCTCTCCACGGCCTCTCGACATCGCCGCCCTCGGGGCGCCTTTCGGGCTCGCTAGCCTGCTTCACGTCGCCCCAGGCAACGGGCGGCCCGGGGTGAACATGCTGAAGGTCCTGCGTCTCTTCCTCGTCGAGCTCATGCGCTTCCACTTCTGGGGCAGCCTCGCGATCGTCCTGCTGGTCACGGGCGTGCTCGCATATCGCATCACCGACCGGCGCGGATTCGCGGACGGCGAGCTTCACCGCGACGTCATGGAGCGGTGGGGCGCCCCCATTCGCCAGCCCATGCCGTCGGTACGGTACGTCCCCACCGGAACGGTCTTCAACGCGCTCGAACCGCTGCCGCTCACGCGCCAGGAAGTGACGGTCGACGCCGCGATGAACTACCGGAAGCGCGGCCTCGTCTACTTCTCCGGCTTCGACTTCCAGTTCACAGGAGACTTCCACACCGAGAACCCCTTCGACCGAGACGTCGACGTTGCCTTCGTGTTCCCGATCAGCCTTCAGAAGAACAAGGTGCTCCTGTCCGAGCTGGCGTTCAGTGTGAATGGCACCGCCGCGCCGGTCGAGTTCGGGAAGGACGGCGACAAGCTGCTCTGGACCGGGCGGCTGAAGCCCGGTGAGAAGCTCGCCTTCCGGGTCGCCTTCAAGGGGCGCGGCCTCGACAACTTCACCTACGTGATGGACCCGGCGGCGGCGGTTCGGAACGTCGGACTCACGATCGACATTCATCGTGGCGACAACTTCGACTACGCCGACGGCGTGGTGCCGGCGACGCGCGTCGAGCGGAAGGGCGACGCGACCCGGCTCGCCTGGCGCTTCGACTCGCTGGAGTCGGGGATCCCGATGGGCGTCATCCTGCCGTCGGAGAAGTCGTTCGATGCCATCATCGCCACGTTCGTCGCGCGAGCCTGGGCGGGCTTTCTGCTCTTCTTCGCCGGGCTGGTCGCGCTCTGCCTCCACCACCGCCGCCCACCGCGGGTCTTCGAGAGCTACCTCTTCGCCTCGGCCTTCGCGCTCTGCTTCGTCCTCGTCGCCTACCTCTCGCCTACGTCCATTTCTACGCAGCATTGGCGCTGTCGCTCGCCGTGTCCGGTGCGCTCCTCTGTGGCTACGCCGCGGTGCTGCTGCCGCGTGGCGCATGGAAGCCCATCGCGGGGCTGGTCGCTGGCAGCCTCGCGATCCCTGCGCTGGCGGTGATCCTGCAGGGATACACCGGCCTCATCTACACGCTCGAGGCGCTCGCGCTCGTGGCCGCCCTCATGGTGGCGTCGGCTCGACCCGAAGGGCGCGATGTCCTCGCCGCGCTCCGCCCCGCTGCGGAGGTGAAAGGAGCCGACCATGTCGCGTGAACTCCTCGTGCTCGTCGCACTCACCCTCGCTCCGGCGACTGCATCCGCCGCGGAGGAACCCGTGCTCGCCAGCGCCCCCGGCGCGGCGCCCGCGGCCGGCACCGCCACGCTGCCGCTCGCCGAGTTGCTCGAGCTGAGGCGGGCGACGCAGGCCGCGGCGAGCCCGAAGGCACCCCCGCCTCCCGTGCGCGCCACGATCAACAAGCTGGAGATCGCAGGCCGGCTGCTCGACGCCGGGCTCGATGCCACCGCGCAGGTCGAGGTGACCGTGGTCGGCGACGGTTGGGCCACGGTGCCGCTGCTCGAGGTGCGCGACGGCACCCAGCTCGCGGGCCTCCCCTCCGTCGAGGGGGCGGTCGTCGCCGTGATCCAGGGGCGGCTGTGCCTCGTCGCCGAGAAGGCCGGCGCCTACGTCTTCTCCATTCACTGGCTGCAGCGCCCCGCCTCCCGTGGCCAGGCGCGCGCGCTCGAGCTGCGGCTCCCCACCGTCAGTCCGGCGCTGCTGCGGCTCCAGTATGACGAGTCTCTCTTCAGGCTCACCTCGGAGGCGCTGCGCGACGACGGGGCTGGCGCCGTGGTCTACCCGGCCGCAGGCCGGATCACGGTCGCATGGCAGCAGCGCCCGCGCATTCACCCGCGCGAGCCGGTGCGCCCACCGGTGGCACCGGTCGTCACCGCGGCTCACGCCTCGGTGGTCGCGACGCTCGACGGCAGACGGCTCTCCCGGATCCAGTATCGCCTCCGCTTCGAGGGCGTGCGGCAGTTCGCCGTGACGCTCCCTCCCGGCCAGGCGGTCGAGCGCGTCTTCCTCAACGGCACCGCATGCACGTTCACGCGCACCGGCGACGAGCTGTCCCTGCCGATCCAGGCGGCCCGCGCCGGCGACCAGTCGGCGGCGGTGGAGCTCGTGCTGTCCGAGACACGGAGCGGCTACCCGCTCTCGGGGATGCTTTCCTTCACGCTGCCGAGACCGCACTGGGCGCTCAACGACCTCTTCGTCACCCTCCACCTGCCATCGGTCTTCGAGTACCGCTGGGCGGGCGGCAGCCTCGCGGCGGTGGAGAACCCGCAGCCCGTCGACTTCGCGTGGGTCATCCCGACGCCCGGAAAGACGGTGGCGCTCCACCAGCAGCTCGTCTCCTCCTTTGCGAGCGTGCAGGTGGCCTACACGGTGGATCTCGCGCGCAGCTATTACCGGTAGAGTCGGCCGTACTCGTCCGGACCGCCGTGACGCACGGATCCAGGACGTCGGGGGTGACGGGTGGATCGAATCCTGGTGGCGGATGACGACGGCCACATCCGCGAGGTGGTCCGCTTCGCGCTCACTCAGGGTGGCTTCGAGGTGGTCGAAGCGCGCGACGGGCGCGAGGCGTGCGAGCGACTCGACGGCGGTGGCATCGACCTCGTCGTCCTCGACATCCTGATGCCCGAGGCGGACGGGCTCGAGGTCTGCCGCCGGATCCGCCGGACGAGCGAGGTTCCGATCATCTTCCTGTCGAGCAAGGACGACGAGCTCGACCGCGTGCTGGGGCTCGAGCTGGGGGCGGACGACTACCTCAGCAAGCCCTTCAGCCCGCGGGAGCTCCTCGCCCGAGTGCGCGCGGTGCTGCGTCGCCTGCGCGCGCCTGCGGCCGCGACCCCGACCGTGGAGGCGCTACGGCGCGGTCCGCTGATGATGGACCTCGGCCGCCACCGCTGCACGTGGGATGGCCGCGAGGTGGTGCTCACCGTGACCGAGTTCGCGCTCCTCCAGGCGCTCCTCGGCGCGCCTGGCAAGGTCTTCAGCCGCTACGACCTCGTCGACCAGGCCTGGGGGCGCGGCCACGCCATCACCGATCGGACGATCGACAGCCATGTCCGGCGCATCCGCCAGAAGCTGGCCGCTGTTGGCGCGGACCCGGTCGAGACGGTCTACGGGATCGGCTACCGGCTGCGCGAGGATCTCGACACGTGAGTGCCCCACGATCCGGGCCACGCCTGAGCTGGTGGCTCCTCGGCGCCAACCTCTTCGTGCTGCTCACGCCGCTCATCGCCGTCGTCGGGCTCCGGCTCTATGAGGCCTTGCTGGTACGCCAGACCGAGCGGCAGCTCATCGCCCAGTCGGTGCTGGTTGGCGAGGCGTGGCGCGAGCGGTGGCTCGCGGCGCGCGGGCTGGAGGTGCCACCGCCCTTCCGACCCCCGTCGCGCGCCGAGGACGCCTTCATCCCGGTCGAGCCGGTGGCGAACCTGACGTCTGGCGTGCAGCCGCCGCAGCCTCCGGATCTCCCGGAGTGCTCGCCCGGTGACCGACCGGAGCGGCGCGCGGGAGAGGCCGTCGAGCCGCTCCTGCGGCGCGCGCAGATCTTCAACCTCTCCGCAGCCCGCATCCTCGATGCGGATGGCTGCGTCGTGGCCACGAGCCGCGGCGACGCCGGTCGCTCACTCGCAGGACTGCCCGAGGTCGCATCGGCGCTCGGCGGGCGGTACTCGGCCATCGCGCGGGAGCGGATCAGCGATGAGCCGCTTCCGCCGATCTCGGACGTCCGGAGCCGCGGAGCGATCAGGGTCTTCACGGCCTTGCCGGTCTACTCGGACGGGAAGGTGGTCGCGGTGGTCCGCATGTCGCGCACCAGCCTCGACGCGCTCACCTCCCTGTGGCACTCGCGCCGGGGGCTCCTGCTCGCGTTCGCAGCCACTGGCATCACCGCACTGGTGGTGAGCCTGATCTTCGGGACGTTCATCGCCCGGCCGCTCCGGGCCATCGCCCGCACCGCGGACGTGGTGGCCCAGGGCGGCAGCGCCAGCTTGCCCGAGACGTCGCGGTGGACGCCAGCCGAGGTGGTCTCGCTGCGGCAGTCGATCGCTACAATGACGGAGCGGCTGCGCAACCGCGCGCGCGACCTGGCCGAGTACGCCGCCGAGGTCACGCACGAGCTGAAGGGACCCATCACCGCTGTTCGGGGCGCGGCCGAGCTGTTGCGAGAGCAGTGGCAGGCCATGGATGGCGCCCAGCGCGAGCGCTTCCTCACCAACATCGACGTGGACGCCGCCCGGATGGAGCGGCTCGTGAACCGGCTCCTCGACCTCGCGAGGATCGGCAACGCACCGGAGGCCGCCGATCGAGTGGACGTGGGCGGCTTCTTCCGATCGGTCGCGGAGCGGTTCGGCGGCGCGGTGTCGCTCGAGCTGCGGCAGCCGCCGGCGCGGGTCGCGGTGGGCGCCGACCATCTCCACTCGGCCGTCCAGAACCTCATCGAGAACGCCGTCCGGTACCGCGGCGAGCGTCCGGTGGAGGTGACCGTGGACGGACGGGACGGGCGGCTCGTGGTGTCAGTGCGCGATCACGGGCCCGGGATCAGCGAGGCAAATCAACCGCGAATCTTCCAGCGCTTCTTCACGACGTGTCCCGACGAGGGCGGGACCGGGCTCGGACTCGCGACCGTCAAGGCGGTGGCCGAGCGCTACCGCGGGACGATCACGTGGCGGACCGGAGCAGCGGGAACGACCTTCGAGTTGGTGATCTGAGCCTCCCGCTCGCCCGCTCCATGCGGCAGGCCTCGCTCCGCGCAACGCGCGCTCACCTCGAACCGGCAAGCTTGTCCTGCGGGGCGCGTACGTATTACTCCTACGAGTATGAGTAGGAGACGCGCATGCGCATCACGAGCAAGGGCCAGGTGACCATTCCCGTCGAGCTCCGCGACGAGTCGGTCCTGGTCATCAATCCGATCGTGTTCGCCGAGGTCTCGGTCGGCTTCGACCGCGTCGAGGACCTCGAGCACGCGCTTCCGTCCGAGCTCTACCGCCGGGATC